>JAZOXC010000196.1:0-3863 GCA_045659535.1 Acutalibacteraceae bacterium | reverse complement strand
CTCATCGGTGGTGAGACCGCTGAGCATCCGGGTATGATGCCCGTAGAGGATTATGATCTCGCAGGTTTTGCTGTTGGTATCGTTGATAAGGCAAAAATTCTTGACAATAATACCGTTACTGCAGGCGATGTTGTTATCGCTCTTCCTTCTACAGGTGTTCATTCCAATGGTTTTTCGCTTGTTCGCAAGGTTTTTGATATCGAAAACTGCGATCTTTCGGCATATAAGGATGAGCTTGGAGGAAAAACCCTTGGTGAGACACTCTTAACCCCCACCAAAATCTATGTTAAACCCGTTCTTGCTCTACTCGAGCAGGTTTCGGTTCATGCAATCTCCCATATAACCGGTGGCGGATTCTACGAGAATATTCCGAGAAGTCTTCCCGATGGTTATTCGGTAAAGGTTGACCGTTCTTCGCTTAAGATCCTCCCGATATTTAACCTTATTCAGAAGGTTGGAAACATTACCGAGCGCGATATGTTTAACACATATAATATGGGTGTTGGCATGAGCATTGTTGTTGCTAAGGAAGATGTAGATAAGGCAATCGAAATCTTAAAGGCAAACGGTGAAGATGCTTATGTTATCGGCTCTGTTATAGAAAGCGATGAGGGTGTTATCATTGAATAATACTAAAAATATTGTTGTTCTAACTTCGGGTGGCGGAACAAATCTGCAGGCTCTCATCGATGCCGAAAAGAGGGGAGAGCTTGGCTGTGGAAAAATCTCCTGCGTTGTTGCTTCTAAGGCAGATGCCTATGCTCTTACCCGCGCAGAGAATAATGGTATTAAAACCCGAACCCTAATCAGAAAAGATTATCCCGATTCCGAGAGCTATAGCATGGATATGCTAAAACTATTGCTCGAGGAAAAGGCCGATGTTATTGTTTATGCAGGATTTATGACCATTTTAGGCGAATGTGTTTGTGATGCATTCCCCAATAAAATGGTAAATGTTCATCCTGCACTTATCCCTTCTTTTTGCGGAAAAGGATATTATGGACTTCATGTTCATGAAGAGGCTTTGGCAAAGGGCGTTAAAGTTTCGGGCGCAACAGTTCATTTTGTAACTGCCGAATGTGATGCTGGTCCCATTATTCTGCAAAAAGCGGTTGAGGTTTTGGATGATGATACTCCCGAAACTCTTCAGCGCCGCATTATGGAGCAGGCTGAATGGAAACTCCTTCCCAAAGCAGTACAGCTTTTATGTGATGAAAAGATAACCGTTTTAGATGGCAAAACATATATTAAATAGTTTGGAGGGCACTATCTATGGAAATCAAAACACTTGAAAACGAACTTAATTCTTTAGCCTATCATGGTAGAGGCATTATTATTGGTAAAAGCGCTGATGGTAAAAAGGCTGTAACCGCTTATTTTATTATGGGTCGTAGCGAAAACAGCCGTAACCGCGTTTTTGTTACCGATGGCGAGGGCATCAGAACTCAGGCTTTCGATGAGTCTAAGATGACCGATCCGCATCTTATTATCTATGCTCCCGTTAGAGTTTTAGGAAATAAGACCATCGTTACCAATGGTGATCAAACCGATACAATCTATGATCTTATGGATCGTCAGATGACCTTTGAGCAGGCTCTTCGCACCCGCGAGTTCGAGGATGATGCTCCCAACTACACACCCCGTATTTCGGGAATTATTCGCCTTGAAAACGGCGATATGAACTATGCAATGTCGATTCTTAAATCCGCCGATGGCGATGGCTCTTCGTGCCAGAGATATACCTTTGCATATTCCAATCCGCTTCCCGGCAAGGCAAAGTTTATCCATACATATAAATGCGATGGAAACCCGCTTCCGAGCTTTGAAGGCGAGCCCAAAACCTTAACTCTTCCCGATGTTTCCATCGATGCTTTAACCGATATTATCTGGAAGAATCTCAACGAGGATAACAAGGTTTCGTTGTTCGTTAGATATATCGATCTTGAAACAGGTAAGTATGATTCGAGAATCGTTAATAAGAATGTTTAAGGAGAAAAGCAATGAAAGAAATTGAACTTAAATATGGTTGCAACCCCAACCAAAAACCTTCTAAAATTTTTATGCATGATGGAAGCGAGCTTCCGATTAAGATTTTAAGCGGCAAGCCCGGTTATATCAATTTCCTTGATGCTTTCAATTCTTGGCAGCTTGTTAAGGAACTCAAAGAGGCTTTAGGCCTTCCGGCAGTTACCTCCTTTAAGCATGTTAGCCCGACCTCTGCTGCAGTAGGCATTCCGCTTTCTGATAAGCTCAAGAAGGCTTGCTTTGTTGATGATATTGAGGGCCTTGATGAGTCTCCTCTTGCTTGCGCTTATGCCCGCGCTCGCGGAACAGATAGAATGTGTTCCTTCGGCGATTGGGTTGCTCTTTCGGATGTTTGCGATAAAACTACCGCTCTCCTCATCAAGCGCGAGGTTTCCGATGGTATTATTGCTCCCGGATATGAGCCCGAGGCACTTGAGATTCTCAAAACCAAGAGAAACGGCAACTACAATATTGTAGAGATTGATCCGAATTATGTTCCCGATGCTATTGAGCATAAGCAGGTTTATGGTATTACCTTCGAGCAGGGAAGAAACAACTTCGAAATCAATCGTGAACTTCTTTCTAATATTGTTACAGAAAATAAAGAGCTTCCCGAGAGCGCTGTTCGTGATCTCATCGTTGCTCTTATAACCCTTAAATATACCCAATCCAACTCGGTTTGCTATGCCGTTGATGGACAGGCTATTGGCGTTGGTGCAGGTCAGCAGTCGCGTATTCATTGCACCCGCCTTGCAGGAACCAAGGCCGACACTTGGTTCTTGCGCCAGCATGATAAGGTTCTTGCTCTTCCTTTCAAAGATGGTATTGGCAGACCTGACCGCGATAATGTTATTGACGGATATATCAATAAAAACGAAGAGGATGTTTGTGCTGATGGTGTATGGCAGCGCTATTTCACCGAGCAGCCTGAACCCCTCACCGATGAGGAAGCTCGCGCATATCTCGCATCTATCGATGGCGTAGCTTTAGGCAGCGATGCATTCTTCCCGTTCAGCGATAATATTGAGCGCGCTAAGAAGAGCGGCGTTAAGTATATCGCAGAGCCGGGCGGTTCTATCCGCGATGACGCAGTTATTGATTGCTGCAATAAATATGGAATGGCAATGGCATTTACAGGAATGCGCTTATTCCACCATTAATAGATAATCTTTAAGGAGAAAGCCATGAAGGTTTTGGTTGTTGGCGGCGGCGGCCGAGAGCACGCCATCGTTAAAAAAATTAAAGAAAACAAATCCGTAACCGAAATTTTTGCTGTTCCCGGAAACGGTGGTATTGCAGGTGATGCGGTTTGTGTTTCTATCGGTGCAAAGGATATCGATAAGATAGTTGATTTTGCTATAGAGAACAAAATCGATTATGCGGTTGTTGCTCCCGATGATCCGCTTGTTCTCGGATGCGTTGATGCACTCGAGGAAAAGGGGATTCCTTGCTTTGGACCGCGGGCAAATGCGGCTATAATCGAGGGAAGTAAGGTCTTTTCGAAAAACCTTATGAAAAAATATAATATCCCTACTGCGAGTTATGAGGTTTTTGATAACTGTGCTGCTGCACTTGAATATCTCAAGACCGCTCCCATTCCTACTGTTATTAAGGCCGATGGTCTCGCACTCGGAAAGGGCGTTATTATAGCGATGACTCGCGAGGAAGCCGAGGATGCTGTTCGTTCTATTATGGAGGATAAGCAGTTTGGCAAGAGCGGAGATCGCATTGTTATCGAGGAGTTTTTAACCGGCCCTGAGGTTTCGGTTCTTTGCTTTACCGATTCTAAAACCGTTGTTCCCATGGTTTCTTCTATGAAGTCGGAGGCCAAGCGGTCT
>JAZOXC010000195.1:0-4988 GCA_045659535.1 Acutalibacteraceae bacterium | reverse complement strand
CCATGATAAACTCGGGTTATATTATATTTCTTGATAACTGCGAAAATCTCTTCGCAGACCCACTCGCCATAAACCGGCGGATAATGGGTGAAAAGTACCGGCTTTTTGCCGGTATCCAAGGCGGCTTTTATCGAGGTTTCGAGCCTTCCCGCTTCGCGGAGAACAACCTTATCCTCGGCGCCTAAATCATAGAACCAGCCGCGGGTTCCGCAAACCGCGAAATCCTCAACAACGGCGGCATTATTGAAAACAAACGAAATGGTTTTAAACTCGTTTTGAGCCAAAAATTCGTTTAGCTTTTTGGCGGTTGACCACCAAAGGTCATGGTTGCCTTTTAGGATAATTTTTTTGCCCGGCAGTGAATCGAGAAATTTAAAATCCTCAACCGCTTCAGATAATGTCATCGCCCAGGAAATATCGCCCGGGACAACAACGGTATCCTCATTTTTCACAATGCGGCACCAATTCTTCTCTATTCGGTTTTGATAATCCTCCCATCCGCGAAAAACATCCATCGGTTTATCGGCGGAGAGAGAAAGATGCAAATCTGAAATTGCATATAAAGACATTTTTTATCTCCCTATATTTTTAAGATTAGCGCGCATAATAAATACGACCGAAAGGGTCTTATTAAGAAATGGAGGATTTAGGGTATGACTAACGACAAGAATGTTATAAACGGCATTAAATGCAATGTTGAAAGCTGCATTTATCATTCGCTCGAGGGACACTGCCACGCCGGACACATCACCGTTGGCGGCGACAAGGGCGCTTGCAGCTGCTGCGAGACCGAATGCAACACCTTTAAAGCAAAGGCCTAATAATGCCAACATTGCCCCGCTATTAGGCGGGGCATTTGTTTTTTAAAAAATATTTATATACCGAGGTATTTGCAGATGGCCGCTTTCATTTCATCGCGGTCGATTACCTCGCCAAAGCGGCGCTCCTTGCCCTTTAAGGCTTCGATGGGAGCAGGAATATCGGTTGCGGTTAGAACCGAGAGTGCATCGTTTTTCTCGAAATCATCCTCGGGGATTTCGGCATCGAATGCTGCCAAAACGCTGTTTGCGAACTTATAGGGGCTTGCGGTTGATGCGATTAAAACGGGGGTTGCATCGCCATAGGTATCCCTATATTTCTTGTAAACCGAGAATGCAACAGCGGTATGGGTATCCATAAGATAGCCATATTCATCATAAACATCCTTGATGGTCTCGAGGGTTTCTTCATCCGAGCTGCAGCCGGCCGAGAATAGCTCGATAAGCTTTGCGCGAACCTCATCGGATACCTGGAATTTGCCATCCTTTTTGAGGCTTGCCTGCCATTCGGCTACCTGCTTATCATCGCCGCCCGAAAGCATATAGATCATGCGCTCGAGGTTGCTCGAAATAAGGATGTCCATCGAGGGCGAAATGGTTGTATAGAAATCGCGGTTGCGATCATATACGCCGGTATTGATGAAATCGGTTAAAACATTATTTGCGTTGGATGCGCAGATGAGCTTCTTGATCGGAACTCCCATTTCCTTTGCATAGTATGCTGCAAGGATGTTGCCGAAATTTCCGGTAGGAACAACAACATTGAATTCGTTATCATCGTTATTGCCATCGGCAAGCATATCGCAATATGCCGAAACATAATAAACAATCTGCGGAACGAGGCGACCCCAGTTAATAGAGTTTGCGCTCGAGAAGTTATAGCCTGCATCGGCAAGCTTTTTGTTCATATCGGCATCGGTGAAGATTTCCTTAACGCGGCTCTGAGCATCATCGAAGTTGCCCTTAATAGCGCAAACGCAAACATTGTTGCCCTCTTGGGTATCCATCTGAAGCTTCTGCATAGAGCTAACTCCATCGCTCGGATAGAAAACGATGATATCGGTATTCTCAACATCGCGGAAGCCTTCGAGAGCGGCTTTACCTGTATCGCCCGAGGTTGCAACCAAGATAACGGTTTTGCCCGAGGAAACCTTTTTAGAAGAGGTTGTTAAAAGATAGGGCAAAAGCTGAAGAGCCAAATCCTTAAATGCACAGGTAGGACCATGCCACAGCCCGAGAACCGAGATATCGGCGCCGAGAACCGAGATGGGGGCAGGATTTTCGGCTCCGAAGCTGCCGGTATATGCACCCTCGACACAGGCTTCGATTTCCTCTGCCGAGAAATCGGTTAAGAATTTGGAAAGCACGAGGCGGGCGCGCTCTTTATAGTTAGAAACCTTGAGAATTTCGAACTCCTCGGCGGTTAAAACGGGAATCGACTCGGGGAGGAAAAGACCTCCATCCGCAGAGATTCCGAGGCTTATAGCCTTGGCTGCGCTTACCTTAACACTATTGTCTCTTGTGCTTACATAGTTCATTTTTTTATCACTCCGTTAAGTTAAAACCTGCGCAAAAAAGTTATGCGCATTTTTATAGAAAAGTTTTTCGAGCGTTTCGCCCTTCAAACCTTTATTTTTTAGATAATAATATAATATATCCATTTTATCTGCAGAGTCAAGTCTTTTATCCATTTTTGCGCCATCAAAATCACTTCCGATGGCGATATTGTTCTCGAGCCCCATAAAAAGCAGGTGGGAAACATGTGAATAAAAGGATGAAAAAGGGTCGCCCTCGCCCAAAAAACGCGGATAGAGGCACAGACCTATAACCCCTTCTCTTTTTGCTATCAATTTTATCTGTTCATCGGTCAAATTTCGTCGAACATGATGAACATCACGGCAAGCGGTATGACTCGCAAAAGGGTATTTCGCCGCCTCTAAAACGGGATAGAAGCTGCGGTCGTTTAAATGAGATAAATCGGTTGCTATTCCCCTATCGTTTATCCGCTCCAAAACTCTGCGACCGAAGGCGGTGAATTCGCCCGCCGAATTGACCCCGCCCGCTATTTTATTTTGCCCGTTCCAGGTGAGTGTTATCGCCCTTATTCCATCGGAATAAAGCATATCAACATCCTCGCAGCAATCAATAAGCGAAGCTCCCTCGAGCGAGAGAAAAAATGCCGATTTTTGCCCTAAATCTTCGCGTTTTCGAGCTATCGTTACCTCCCTTTTCCAATGCTCCAAAACCGCCTTATAGCGCGAAATCGGGTTTTGGATTTCATCGGGTATCCAGATAGCGCAAAGGGCCGAAAATAAATCAAAAACGGAGCCCTTCTCCGCCGTTACGGCAAGGTCTCCGCTTTTAAAACTTTCTTTTCTTTTATAGGATTCATAGGGCGAATCAATATGCAAATCGAAAAAATTCATAAGCACCACCGATTAAAAAGCGTTTTCAATATAATCTATTTTATATTCCTCACGCCTGCCCGAGGGCACCACGGTTATTTGCGCAACATCGAATCTCGGCTGCAGCTCGCTAAAAGAGCGCGAAAGATAGGTATTGGCGGTCATCATGATTTTTTCTTGTTTTTTAGGGTCAACCGCTTCGGCGGGCGAAACCATCGACCCTGCTTCGCGGGTTTTAACCTCTACGAATAATATATACTCCTCGTTTTCGGCGATAATGTCTATTTCGCCAAAACGACTATGATAATTTCGCTCGGTTATTATGAAACCCTTTTTTCTTAAATATTCCGCAGCGAGATCCTCGCCGCGAAAGCCTCTTTTTGCACTTATTCTCATTTTATATTCTTTAAAAAACTCATTCGGTGCAGCGGGCAGGGACCATGCTCTTTTATAAGAGCGATATGCTCGGCTGTTCCGTAGCCCTTATGTTTTAAAAAATTATACTGCGGGTATTCCCTATTGTATTCCTCCATAAGGCGGTCTCGCGACACCTTTGCGAGGATGCTTGCGGCGGCGATGGATGCGCTTTTGGCATCGCCTTTTACCACCGTTTCGCAGGGGATTTTTATATCGCGCGGGATTCGGTTTCCATCGATTAGGGCATAATTTGCGGGAATAGAGAGCCCCTCAATCGCGCGGTTCATTGCAATATAGGTTGCCTCTAAAATGTTATACTTTTCGATTTCCTCAACACTCGCAAAAGCAACAGAAAAGCTGAGCGCTTTTTCGGTTATAATCGGAAACAGCGCCTCTCTTTTCTTTTCGGTTAGCTTTTTAGAATCGTTGAGCCCCTCGATTTCTACACCCTCGGGGAGAATAACGGCGGCGGCGCAAACCGGCCCCATAAGCGGACCTCTGCCTGCTTCATCGACTCCGCAAACGAGCGAAAAACCGCGGTCTTTTGCGGCTGTCTCATAGGATAAATCGGGCATTTTTATACCTCCAGAGTTATTCTTCCAATCTTTTGGGTTCTGAATTCGGAGAGAATCATGTTTGCGGCACGAAGGGTATCCCCCTCGCCTCCGCGAATAACCATTCCGCGGCGCTTTGCAACATCGCAAAGCATATCATAGGAATCGCCTTTTTCGATTTTATAGCGCTCGGAAACGAGCGGCATATAGCGATCAGACAGAATCTCGAGCAGGCGCATTGCGAGCCACTCGGTATCGACAACCTCATCGCGAACAGCGCCCGTAAACGCGAGCTTTTCGCCAACATCTTTATCATCGAATTTGGGCCATAAAACACCGGGAGTATCGAGGAGTTCAAGCTCGTTATCGATCTTGAACCATTGGTTTCCGCGGGTTACACCGGGGCGATCCTCGACCTTTGCCTTTGATCCGCCTGCCATTCGATTTATGAAGGAGGATTTTCCAACATTTGGGATGCCAACAACCATAATTCGAAGCGGTTTTCCAACCATTCCCTTGTTGCGGTAGGCCTCAAGGCGGTCGGCAAGCAACTCTTTTACTGCGTTTTTAAACACATTCAGACCTTTTCCGCTCTTGCAATCAACCGGGATAGCGAGCGCGCCCTCATCACGGATGCGCTTTATCCAAAGGTCGGTTGCGGCGGGATCGGCCATATCACATTTATTTAATAAAACAATACGCGGTTTATTTGCAATAATACCCGCCAACTCCGGGTTGCGGCTGCTGGCAGGTATTCTGGCATCGACTATTTCAGCAACAGCATCAATAATTGG
>JAZOXC010000194.1:0-1669 GCA_045659535.1 Acutalibacteraceae bacterium | reverse complement strand
CAAAAAGGGTTAGCATATGGTCTAAAAAACCGCAGCCGCTATCAATTTTAGATATTCCCGAACCATCGATATTAAGTGTTAGTTTAATATCTGTTTCGGCGGTTTTGCGGTTTATAGTGGAAGTTCTCATTAATTTTCCTCCAAAATTTTCTTAATTTCGCCTATCAGAGCCTCCATCTGCTCTCGGCTTCCAATGGTTATGCGGTTGTATTCGCATAAGCGCTTTGAACCAAAGTGGCGAACTAAAATACCTCGATTTTTAAGCTCTAAATATAGCTTTTCGCCCGATATTTTATCGTTCTTTGCAAAAACAAAGTTTGCAACCGAATCGGTGGCGCTAAAGCCGAGCTCTTTTAGGGCAGCGAGTGTCCATTCGCGGTTTTCTATAATCTTTTGGCAGTTGTTTTTGGTATATTCCTCATCAGATAAAACGCCAACACCCGCCGCCATGGTCATGCGGTTAACATTATAGGGGTTGGTCGAGTATTTTATGGTATTAAGGTCGCGAATAAGCTCCTTGCAACCAACGCCAAAACCAAGTCTTGCACCCGCCATCGAGCGAGATTTCGAGAAGGTTTGGGTAACGAGCAGGTTATCGTATTTGTGGATGAGTTTTATAGCACTTTCGGTGCCAAAATCAACATAGGCCTCGTCTATTATAACAACACTCTCGGGGTTTGCCAATATAATTTCTTCAATTTGCGAAATAGTTAGCGCGATTCCGGTCGGAGCATTGGGGTTGGCGATAAAAATCGCACCCTTATGACCAAAATAATCGCCGATATCAATCGAAAAATCCTCGCGAAGCGGAATGGTTTTATAGGGAACATTATTAAGCTCGGCAAAAACCGAATAAAAACCATAGGTTATATCGGGGAATATAGCGGGATGATCTTTATCGCAAAAGGCCATGAATGCAAAATTAAGTATCTCATCCGAGCCGTTTGTGAATAATATTTCATCGCGTTCAACCGCGAAGACCTCGCAGGCGCAGGCTACTAAATCCCTGCATTCGGGATCGGAATAAAGCTCGAGCCTTTCGGCCTCGGCCGCCGCCGCCTTTATCGCTTTCTCCGATGGGGGAAAGGGCGATTCGTTAGTATTGAGTTTAATATATTTCATATCCTTCGGCTGCTCGCCGGGGGTATATGGGGTAAGTGCAGCGAACTTCTCGCTCAAAAAACGACTCACTTTTTTAATTCTCCTCTGTGCGAATAACGGCGCTCTTGGCGTGTGCGGTTAAACCTTCCTGCTCGGCAAAATAGCCAACATCAGAGGCAACCTCTGCGAGCGCTTCGCGGGTGTAATAGGTAAACTGAGTTTTCTTAACAAAATCATCAACCGACAAGGGGCTCGAGAATTTTGCGGTTCCGCTTGTGGGTAATGTGTGGTTAGGTCCTGCAAAATAATCGCCTAATGCCTCGGGGCAGTTTCTACCCATAAATATCGAGCCCGCATGGCGAATCTTATCAAGATAGGCAAAGGGATCATCAACGCATAGCTCAAGATGCTCAGGCGCGATTTCGTTGGAAATTTCGATAGCCTCCAAAAGGTTATCGGCAACAATGATCTTGCCGTTTTTATCAATAGATTCGCGGGCAATATCAGCGCGAAGGAGCATCGGAATCTGGCGCTCGAGCTCATCACTTACAGCCGTCTGAATCAGCTT
>JAZOXC010000193.1:0-2986 GCA_045659535.1 Acutalibacteraceae bacterium | reverse complement strand
ATCATAAATGTTGTGGAACGGATGTGGTCGGTGATGATACGGATGGATACATCGTTATCGTAATTATCACCGTACTTTTTGCCTGAATATTCGCAAACTGTATCAAGTATCTTGCGGACTGTATCAACCTCGAAAAGGTTGTCCACACCCTGCATTACACATGCAAGGCGTTCAAGACCCATACCTGTATCGATATTCTTCTGAACAAGCTCTGTATAGTTGCCCTTGCCGTCGTTGTCGAACTGGGAGAATACATTGTTGCATACTTCCATGTATCTGTCGCATTCGCAACCGGGCTTACAGTCGGGGCTTCCTCAACCGTACTTCTCGCCTCTGTCGAAATAGATTTCGGAGCAGGGACCGCAAGGACCGGAGCCATGCTCCCAGAAGTTATCAGCCTTGCCGAGCTTAACGAAGCGCTCTGCGGGAACACCGATAACATTGAGCCAAATATTATATGCTTCATCATCGCTCTCATATACCGAGGGCCAGAGAAGCTCTGCGGGGATTTCAAGGGTTTTGGTTAAAAACTCCCATGCCCACGGAATAGCCTCGTTTTTAAAGTAATCGCCAAACGAGAAGTTTCCGAGCATTTCGAAATATGTACCATGGCGCGCAGTTTTTCCAACGCGCTCAAGGTCGGGAGTTCTGATACATTTCTGACAGGTGGTAACTCGATTGCGCGGAGGAGTTATCTCGCCTGTGAAATATTTTTTCATGGGAGCCATACCCGAGTTGATAAGCAAAAGCGACTTATCATTCTGCGGAACGAGCGGGAAACTTTTTAGTCTTAAGTGTCCCTTCGACTCGAAGAAAGAAAGGTATTTTTCACGAAGATCATTTAGTGATGTCCATTCCATTTTTATCTGCCTCGCTATTCACATAAATATACATCATATAGTATATATCTAATGAGCGATTTTGTCAACTTAAATTAAGGCTATATACCGCATCGCAAACCGCCGAAAAAAGCGGTCCGCAAGGGGTTCCTCCCCCGCTTGTATTTTCGCTGATAATAACAACGACATATTTCGGGTTTTCGGCAGGGAAAAATCCGCAAAGCCAAGAATGGTCAACCGTTTTTCCCTCGCGCAGCCAACCCGTTTGGGCGGTTGCGGTTTTGGCGGCGGCTGTGCATTTTTTTGGTTCTGCAGACCTTCCCGTTCCGCTTTTTATAACCTCCATAAGCGACTCCTTTAGGTAGCCTGCTGTTCCCCTGCTCATCACCTTTGTTGGGTATATTTCGGAGGTTTCTCTTAGTTTTCCGTTTTCTACTATGCCCTCTATTAAGGTTGGTTTATGATAAACCCCGCCGTTTGCTATGGCTTCATAGAGCGGCAAAAGGGCTATGGGGCTTAGCATAAGTTCCCCCTGTCCTATTGCTAAATTAGCGGTTGTTTGGGCATTATCGCCAACCCGCTCGGTGGTAGGAAGATTGCCCGCTTCGGTATATAGATTTTCGGCGAAAATCACCCTGTTTCCAAAGCCGAGCGAGGATGCCATATCATATATTTTTTCATATCCGAGCTTTTGAGCAGAGCTATAGAAAAAGGTGTTGCATGACTGCGCGAGCGCAAACGAGAGATCGGTTTCGCCATGACCCTCGGATTTATGGCAGGCAAAATATTTTCCGCCAACCAAAAGACCGCCCTCGCATAGACATTTTTCGCCCCCTAAATTGCCATCCTCGAGCAGCGCAGCGGCAACGCAGGGTTTGAATACCGAGCCAACATTATAGGCGCAAAACGCCCTATTGATAAAGGGAGAATCGCTGCTTTCAAGATAGGCGGCCAAATTCGAAGCATCATAATCAGGAAAGCTCGCGAGCGCCCTTATTTTCCCGCTTCCAACCTCGCTTACCACAACCGCACCCGAATGCAAAGATGATGCTGCCTTTTCGACAGCGATTTGGATTCGGTTATCGATGGTTAGTTTAACCCCCGAGAGTTCGACCGTTTCATCCATCAAAACCGAAACACCCGAATCGGTTAAAACACCGCCATCAGCCGATTTTTCGTATATAAAATCAATGGTTTTATCGCTATATAAAACCGAATCGAAAGCCGCCTCGATACCCGCAACACCATGCCCGCTATTATCAACATAGCCGAGTAAATGGGTTGCTATATTATTCCCCGCTGTGTTATTAACCGCTATGCTTTTAACATATTTTCCTTGAACCTCGCGGGAGAGTTTTACAAGAACGGGTTTCCCCTCGGAAAGCCTATGAGCCAATGAGGCAACCGATTCATAAAGAAGGTAATCCCTAACCTCGGCTATGGCGCCATCCTCGGGCGACAGGACGGCGATAATCTCACGCTGATTATTGGTTAGCGGCTGCATATTGGTATCAAAAATGGTGCCGCGCTGCTGTTTTACGGTTATTTTATAGGAGGTTTGCGAAAGTGCCGCGGCGCCATATTTTTTATCGAGCGAGAGCGAGCATATTCTAAGAAAAGAAATGAAAATAAGAAGAAAAAGAATGAGCAGACAAAGAATACTGCGGTTTTCGATTTTTATATTTTTCACTCAGTTATCACCCATTATATTCTTGCCAAAATAATAAAAAAACAGTCGATAAAATCGACTGTTTTTTAAAATTAATCCTTTGCCTCCATTCGAAGCAGCGAGCCTTTTTTTATCTCGCGTTCGAAGGGAATTTTTACGGTCATCATAGGATGCGGGGCCGAATCGATCGGAGTTCCCTCGGCATCGAACATTTCATCCGCTCTAAACTTAAAGGGCGGCATTTTGGGCGATAGGCAATCGAATTCCTGACCCTTTAGGAATTTATTTTTAAGGGTTAGAACAACGCAGCCATCCTCATACCCTTCGACAACACCCGCAACGGTATAATCGCGGATATATCCCGCAGAACCATAGGTTTGGGAGTTTTCGGGGCGACCGAAATAGAAGCCGGTTGAATAGGTTCGGTGACTGATTTTATTGAGTTCCTCTGATACCCATAGGGGAAGTTCCCATTTTT
>JAZOXC010000192.1:0-6895 GCA_045659535.1 Acutalibacteraceae bacterium | reverse complement strand
ATAGCTTTTTTGTTTTGGCGTTTTATTATTATTCTTTGAAATAAATATAACCACATGCTATAATAAAGAAAGTGAAATTTTCAAAAAGTTGTATTGTTGTTGCGTATTTTAGTGCAACTTTTATCATTTTTCTCCCTATATATGGAGGAACTTTTTGTTCCTTAATAATTATAAGGAGAAAAACATGAGTTATTATGTAAAGAAAACGTACGCACAACCAATATGTTTAGACGGAAAAACGAAAAAAGATTTATTAGAATTTTTACGCCTATAACACACAATAGCACAGATTATAAAAACTGGATATCCACTTTAAGCCTAACCACATGTCAATTTTGCAGAGAAAAACACGGCAAAGTATACAATATTTATGAGATTGTGGAAATTGAACCACCCGCACACGATAGGTGTGGTTGTAGCATTATGCCAATGAAAGCGGCTTATTTTGGAGAATCCACACAAAACGGAAAAAATGGTGCAGACGTGTATTTAAACATGTATGGTAGGTTGCCTTCCAACTATATTAGCAAACAAGTTGCGATAAATGCAGGTTGGATAAATATTCTTGGAAATTTAAGCGCAGTTGCTCCTGGCAAAGTGATTGGCGGCGATGTTTACAGGAACAAAAACGGCCACTTGCCTTCGGCATCGGGGAGAGTTTGGTACGAGGCCGATATAAACTATGATGCTGGATATAGAAACGGCCATAGATTAATATATTCAAACGATGGATTGATATTCGCAACTTATGACCATTATATGACATTTGTACAAATACATTAAGGAGATGAAAAAATGAGCAATATTGATTATTTATATAGCAAGGATAGAGTCCTTGACTTTTCAAAATGTAAATATTTAGGGGAAGTTCACGAGTTGATAAAAAAAGAGTTGGAACTGCCCGAATTTTATGGTTGTAATTTAGATGCATTATGGGATTCGATTACAGGTTTAATGTATGTGCCCGCAAATATAAAAATAATTTTCAAGCCTGAAACTGTTGCGGCGCGAAAGCTTTCGGGCGAAATTGAGAAAATAATCGAAGTCTTTAAGGAAGCAGAAGAAGAGTATAATCAAATAAAACTGACCATAGAAAAATAATTTTATGGTGTCATCTTGACATTTTCTCTTTTTAGGAAAACCCAAAACCCATTTATAAACAACTATCATCTGTTCGACAAACCCCAATTTATCGGTTAGTTATATTATTGCACACCTTGACTAACAAAAAGGAATATTTAAAACACCCGTGGTTTTTAAAAACTACGGGTGTTTTCGTTTGTTGTTTTGCCATCCTTTAGAGTGTGGCTTGTAAGAGAAGGTTTTTTACATAGCTTTTTTGTTTTGGTGTTTTAAAAGCAGGATATAAACTGCAACCAAGGCAGCAATCGAGCCGATAATAACGGCGAACATAACCGCCATCGGAACGGTTTTTCCAAAGCAATAGATATTGCAATCAACAACATCGCGCATACCATCTACAACCTCTTTTGGGATTCCGCTCCGCTCAAGCTCTCCAAGCGCGCCGCGCATAGTATGGTTTCGCAGAAGCGAGGTTCCATAGGTTCCCGGCATAACTCCGAGAATATTGCGAAGCCCCGAGCCAAACTGGGATATCGGCATATATGCGCCGCAGAGGAAGCCATAACAAGAGGACACAATCGAGCCCACCGCCGAAATCTGTCCTTGGGTTGAGAGGAAATGGTTTACAACCGAGGAAAGCGCGGTTCCAAACAGGGTTAGAAGAATTATATCCGCAAAGGTTAAGAGAATATCGAGAGCCGACATATAGAAGCCGACCGCCGACATATAGATCATTCCCGCAACAAAGGCAACAAGGCAAACAAGCAATGTTGTGAACTCGGTTGCGATATAATAGCCGAGCGCCAAGGTTTTGGGGGTTGCGGGGGTTAGAAGAAGGTCTCTTCTTGCGCCGTTTTGCTTATCCTGCACCATTATCATATTAGAGCAAAAAGCAACCGTTACACAGCTGACCGCCAAAAGCGAGGATACAAGCTGACCACCTACAACAGCATCGATAATACCCGATGCAACCTCTACCCCCTCGGGCATTGCCGCCAAGAAGGAATCACGATAAACCCCCGATAGGAAGGTAGTATAGAGAACGAGCAGTATCATCGGGGTTGCAAGCGAGGTAAAGAAAACTCCCTTATCGCGGAAGAAAAGCTTGCTGTTTCGGCGGGTTAGAGAATATAGTCCTGTCATTTCTCATCGCCTCCTAATCTTCTTCCTGTAACCGATAGGAAAATGTCATCCATTTTGCCCTTTAAAATCTCGTAATCCGAGAAAATTTCGGGGCTCTTAAGTATAAGACTTGTTGCAACCGAAGTATCGGGGATGGATATTTTATAGCCATCGCGGATGGCGGTATATTCATATCCTAAACCCTTTACCTCATCCTCGGAAACACCATAGAGCATAAGCGAATCCTTGGCATAGGCATTCTTAAGTTCAAGCGGAGTTCCGAAAGCAACCTCTTTGCCGCCATCGATTATCAAAACAGAGTCGGCGTCGGCCGCCTCCTCCATATAATGGGTGGTTAGCAAAACGGTTAGCCCCTTTTCGCGGCGAAGGAAATTAACCGCATCCCAGAGCATGCGGCGGGTTCGCGGGTCGAGCCCGGTTGTTGGTTCATCCAAAACGAGGATTTTGGGATCAGATATAAGCGCGCGAGCGATATCAACCCTTCTTTTCTGACCGCCCGAAAGCTTTGAAAATCTTTGGCGGAGAAGCGGTTTTATTTCGAGCAGCTTATCCAAAAATTCGATGCGCTCATCAAATGCTTTGCCCTCTATTCCGTATAGCGCGGCGCGGGAACGCAGATTTTCGGCTACCGAAAGCGCTGCATCCAAAACGCTCGACTGGAACACTACTCCAATTTCGGATAGCGCCTCGCGAGAGCGGGGCTCGCCCCCAATTTTTATTTCGCCGCTATCGGCAGAAAGCGCGCCGCAGAGGATTCCTATGGTTGTTGATTTTCCGGCACCGTTAACACCGAGAAAAGCAAAAAACTCGCCCTCTGATACCCGAAAGCTCAGGTTATCAACCGCAGTAACCGAACCGAATCGCTTGGTTAGGTTATTTATTTCGATTGCCATTTTAGTTGCCACGATCATTTTTCCTTTCGTTTTTATTGCTCGCCGCCGAATGCGCCGAGATGCCCTCTGATAAAATCGAGGCGCTTTTCAAAAACCTCGGCGGGAACAAGGGCTATACCCTCGTTTTCATCGCCGAGAACAACAAGCCGACTGCCGCTCTTTAACGAGAAAAGCTCTCGCGCCTCGGCAGGGATAACTATCTGACCTCGCTCGCTTAGGGTTACAACACCCCAAATATGCTTTCCGCGAGGGGCAGGCGAAAGTTTTCTGCCCGAAACCTCTTCGCGTTTTAGCATAAGCTCATCGAGGTTTACATCATAATATTTTGCGATTAGCATCGCTTTTTCTATATCGGGAACCGATTCGCCGCTCTCCCATTTTGCATAGGCTTGGCGCGAAACACCGACAGCTTCGGCAACAGCCTCTTGGGATACTCCCTTTATTGCTCGGAGCATTTTTAGGTTTTCTTTTAGCATCAAAATTCCCCCTTATTCAGCTATTATACCACCTTCCACTAAAATTAACAACCAAGCAAACTTGTCGTATTCTTCATATTTTTGTTATGTTTGGTTGCATTGCATCATCTCGATTGACTTTTTCTCAATTTGCTACTATAATTTAGGTATAAAAATTTTTCGGTGGTTTTTTATGAACGATATAAAATCAATAGTTGCAAAAAACATAGCCGAGCTGCGACAGATGAGCGGGATGACCCAAATCGATCTTGCGGAAAGGCTTAATTATACCGATAAAGCTGTTTCGAAATGGGAGCGCGGAGAATCTCTCCCCGATGTTACGGTTCTATGCCAGATTGCCGATCTTTTTCAGGTTTCGCTCGATTTCCTCGTTCGCGAGGAGCATTCGAGAACCGAAATCCGCCAAGAGATGGCGCCGGTTTTTACCTATAACCGCGGCATTATTACCTGGGTTTCGATTCTAACCGTTTGGTTTTCGGCGATTTTTTCCTTTGTTATTCTCGCCCTAACCCCCGAACCCATGCCATATAAATGGCTCTGCTTTATCTATGCTATCCCCGCCAGTGCGGTTGTTTGGCTTATCATGAACAGCCTTTGGTTCAACCGCAGATTTAATTATTTTATTATTTCGGGACTTGTTTGGAGCTCGCTGCTTTGTTTCCATCTATCATTTTTGGTTGCGGGGCATAATTTTTGGCAGCTCTATCTAATCGGTATTCCCGCCCAAGTTATCATCCTTTTTTGGACCCGCCTTAAAAATAGAAAAGAAAAGAAAAAATAAAAAAGTCCCAACTCGGTTGGGACTTTTTATATACAAGTTTTGATAAAAAGACCAAAGTGGTCGGATGGGTACTTACCATCCACCGTTTCGGTTATGATTTTTTGCTCGGCTGATTTAACCCCTTTGTTTACAAAACAATAGTCGATATGCTCGTTTTTGCCCTCGGGACTATAGCCATGATAGGTTGTTGAAAGGTCGGGGTTCGGCATATTTGCATCGCAGAAATGCTCGGTCATAACGGCATACGCGGGGCTATCGGGATGCATATTAAAATCGCCTAAAATAACGGTTGGATAGGGCGAGATGCTCGCGCTATACCCTGCTATCAGCTCGGCCGATTTAATCTGACCGCGGTCGCCAAAACCGAAATGGGTGTTCATAACCGCGAAGCGAGTGCCGCTCGATTTTTCCTCTAATATAACCCACGCGCACATGCGGAAACAGTTATAAACCTCATCCCAGCCGCGCGATTCAACAAGCGGGGTATCCGACAGCCAAAAATAGCCGCTATCAACAAGGGCGAATTTATCCCTCTTCCAAAGGATGGGTGATGCCTCGATATCGACCGTTTGGTTGCGGTATTTTAAAAACATATCATACTCGCTATCATAAAAAGCCGCAATATGCTTCTCCCATGCGGGGCGATACTCCTGCAGCGCGAGTATATCGGCGTTATAGGGCGCGATAACCGCATTTAGCCGCGGTGCGCGCTCGGCTATCGAATAGCCGCCTTTATCATCGCAGCAACGGATATTGAAGCTGACAACATTTAATTCCATCCTACCACCTCATATCGAATAGATTATAGCATAGAAAGAAGAAATAGACAAACAAAAAAGACACCCTATCGGATGTCTTAATTGGTGGGAGATGGTGGATTCGAACCACCGAAGGCGAAGCCAGCAGATTTACAGTCTGTCCCCTTTGGCCACTCGGGAAATCTCCCATATTTAGTTTGCTGTTTGACCAGCTTTATGGAGCTGGTGGACGGACTCGAACCCCCGACCTGCTGATTACAAATCAGCTGCTCTACCAACTGAGCTACACCAGCACATCAACAGCAAAAATAAATATAACACACAGAAAAATATTTGTCAACCCTTTTCTTTCAAAAATATAAAACGCTCTTAATTATGCGCTCCCCCATTATATAAAAACATCTTTCTCATAATAACATATCTTGTATAACTTATTCCCTTATGTTATAATTCGGGTAGAAATTCCTCTATGGGGGTGGAGTTGTGTTTAGATGGCAAAACAGCGATCCGAGATGGATAAATTTTGAGAATCCGCAGGGGCTAAAAGGCGGCGGCGCTACCGAAAACGGCGGCGCAAAGGGTCATGCCTGGGAGCATTTCCCTATTGGCGAGCGCAAGGTTTTGTGCGATTTCGCGGGTATGGGTGTTATCCGCCGAATTTGGATAACCCTTAATGAACGCGGCGCCGACTCGCTTCAAAATGTTTATCTCGAAATGTTTTGGGATGGCGCAGAAGAACCGCAGGTTTCGGTTCCCATCGGCGACTTCTTTTGCATGGGGCTCGGCGAGATGCGTTCTTTCGAGAACCGATTTTTCTCTACCGCCGAGGGAAGATCTTTTTGCTCTACTATCCCTATGCCCTTTAAAAAGCGGGCAACCATCGTTATATCTAATCGCTCGAACACCTATATAAACAACCTTTTTTATGATATAAACCTAACCCTCGAGGAGCTCGGCGAGGATGATATGTATTTCCATGCGTTGTTCCGCGATGAGAAAAACGCGCTCGGCAAGGGAGCCGAGATTTTGCCCCTCATTTCGGGCGAAGGCAGGTTTCTCGGTGCGAACATCGCGGTTTATCCCGATGAAGAAAGCTACCCCGGTATTTGGTGGGGCGAGGGCGAGATGAAAATTTATCTCGATGGCGACCATGAATATCCAACCCTTGCAGGAACGGGCGCAGAAGATTATGTTGGCTCGGCTTGGGAGTTAGGCGAATTTATAAACAATGACACCGGCTGCGTTACCCGCATAGGCAATGCCGTTTCGATGTATCGTTTTCATGCCGATGACCCGATATTCTTTAAAAACGAAATCCGTGTTGAGCTGCAGGCTATGGGCGGAGGTTTTTGGGATAATGTTAAAAAAATCGCAGGAACCGAAGCGCCACACGAGTTTGTTACCTATGATGATGGAGATGTTCACCACATCTATAAAAAAGATATAAACGAAAGTGAACTTTGCGGATATGTTAACTTCTTCCGCTGCGATCGATACAGAACCGTTGCATACTATTATAAAAAATGCGATAAATAAAGAAAAAAGCCAACCTCTCGGTTGGCTTTTTGTTTTTCTATTCCTCGGCGGCAGTTGCAGCGGCTAACCTAACAGCTCTGTTTGCGGCAACGGCGGCTTCAACAGCGGCTACCTCCTTGGGGTCGTTGGTATCGTATCTTTTATGGTGGGAATCGCTGCATAAAAAGCGGGACGCACTCATAACAAGGGTATGCTCGGCCTTGAATTTGCCCTCGAATACGGCGG
>JAZOXC010000191.1:0-1179 GCA_045659535.1 Acutalibacteraceae bacterium | reverse complement strand
GCTCATCACTTACAGCCTGCGCCAACTCCTCGGAACCGGTAACCAAAACAGCGCTTGCCATTCGGTCGTGCTCGGCCTGGGATAAAAGGTCGGCCGCCGCGAAAGCGGGGTTAGTCTTGCCATCGGCTATAATCAAAATCTCGCTCGGCCCTGCAATCATATCGATCGAAACCTTACCGTAAACCTGGCGCTTTGCCTCGGCAACGAACGCATTTCCGGGACCAACAATCTTATCAACCTTCGGAATACTTTCGGTACCAAAGGCTAATGCAGCAATAGCTTGAGCTCCGCCAACCTTGAATATCTTATCAACCCCCGCAACCTTTGCGGCCGCGAGAATAACGGGGTTAACCTTGCCGTCTGCCGAGGGAGGAGTAACCATCAAAACCTCGGGGCAACCCGCAATTTTGGCGGGAATCGAGTCCATCAAAACGGTCGAGGGGTATGCCGCTGTGCCGCCCGGAACATAAAGTCCTGCGCGGTCAACGGGTGTAATCTTCTGACCCATAACAACGCCGTTTTCGCGTTTTATAGTGAAACCCTCGCGCTTTTGATTTTCGTGGAAAGCGCGGATATTGGCTGCGGCGCGCTCTAAAATATCTAGAAAACGCGGCGGGACCGCCGAGACAGCCTCGTTTATCTCCTCCTCGCTGACAAGTAGGGAGGAGAGGCGGGCCTTATCAAACTTTTCGCAGTATTTATATAGAGCGGCATCGCCATTCTCGCAAACATCTGCGATAATCTCGGAAACAATATCCGAAACATTGGCGGTCGGCTCGGTTCTTGCAAAGATTTCATCCTTTGAAACCTCGGCATATTTCATTATCTTTATCATTAGTTTTCCATACCTTTCATGAGCTCGCGGCGCAGATTCTCGATCTGCTCGGACTTGAATTTTAGACTTGATTTGTTGGATATCAGTCGAGCACTTATGGGAACAATGGTCTCGATAACCTCGAGATTGTTTTCCTTCAAGGTTGTTCCGGTTTCAACAATATCAACTATAACATCCGAAAGTCCTAAAATCGGGGCAATTTCTATCGATCCGTTTAGGTGGATGATATCAATATCGCGACCCTTAGAAAGATAGTGGCTTGCGGCTATGTTCGAGAACTTGGTTGCAACGCGGAGAGTTCTGCGGTTATCATCGCGAAAACCTGCCTTTGCGGCAACAGCCAT
>JAZOXC010000190.1:0-7713 GCA_045659535.1 Acutalibacteraceae bacterium | reverse complement strand
GAGGTTATGAGATCGGGCAACTTCTATACAACCTACGAAGGCTTTGCCTCGATCGAGCCTACCGCAAAGGTATTGGCAAGAACCGAAATCTCGCTCTCCGATAACTTCGGAAACTCTTTGGGTATCGTTCTTTCAACCAATAATACCGATGCTGATAAGGCAATCGAAAACGGTGTATATAGCCGCTCGCTTACTCAGATGAAGCGCTTAACCGCAAAAGCAATCATCGAAAGCTCTGCAGAAGCCGCAGCACTTGCATCCGAGATGATAACTCCTCTCGCAGGCAAGGCTCTTTGGAACTGCAATATTGATGAGGTTTGGGCATTTGTCCTTGCTGCAAGCAAAAAACAATAAAATTAAAAACCACACGGGAAACCGTGTGGTTTTTTATATCCTTATAATGGTTGCGCCAAAAGGAGGTAGGGAAGCGGTATCTCCGCAAACCTCACCAATCAGCACCTCTTTGCCAATAAACTCCGAAGGAATAGTGATAGCATCGCTCTGCTCCCAGCGGTTAACCGCTATAAATACCTTGTTGCCCTCGCATTTTCTGATAAAAGAGAAAATGCCGAGTCTGCAAATATGCGGGATAAACTCGCCTTCGCGGAATGCCTCGTTTTCGCGGCGAATTTTGCCGAGAGTTTTATAAAAATCGAGTATCTCCATGTCCTCTTTGCCCCAAGGGTATGCTCCGCGGCAGAATGGGTCGCCAAAGCCCTCAAGTCCCGCCTCATCGCCGTAATATAGCGAGGGAACACCGGGCAGAGTATACTGAAGTGTTGCGGCGGCAAGTAGCAGCTGACGGGCTCGAGCGCGCTCATTTTCCGATAGTTTTCTGCCAGCCTGCCAAACGCGGTCGCCCGTTTCGTTTGTTCCAAGTCTCGTAAGTATTCGAGCTGTATCGTGTGAACCAATATGATTCATAAGGGTATGAATCGCGGGGGCAGGGTAGTTTTCAAGAATCGATAAAACCGTTTCAAGCAATCGGTCGCCATCGCCGCCCTTTATAAAGGTTATTATTCCCTCCGCAAGGGGGTAGTTCATAACTGAATCAAGCTGCCTGCCTCGCAAAAATCTTCTGCGGTAGCCGTAGCTTATCTTGTTTGTAGCATCCTCCCAAACCTCGCCAAGAAGATATGAATCGGGATAGCTTTGCTTCATTCTGTATCGGATTTTGTCGATAATTTCATCAGGCAGCTCATCGGCAACATCAAGTCGCCAACCCTTAATGCCTTTGTCCATCCAATATTTTATAACTCCATTTTCTCCGGTTATAAAATCCGAGAAGGAGGGGTCGTTTTCATATGTTTCGGGCAGCGAGGGAACACCCCACCAACAGCTGTATTCATCGGGCCAGTTTCTAAAATTGAACCAAGTGCGATAGGGGGAATGGGGGTCGTTATATGCGCCGCCATCTCCATATCTGCGGGTTTTATTGAAATAGATGCTGTCGTGTCCCGTGTGCGAGAAAACTCCATCCAAAATTATGCCTATATCGCTTTTTTCTGCCTTTTCGCATAAAGAGGTTAAATCTTCCTCATCTCCAAGCAGAGGGTCGATTTTCATGTAATTGGCGGTATTATAGCGGTGGTTGGAGTGCGCTTCAAAAATCGGGTTAAAATATATGCAGCTGATGCCAAGACTTTTAAGATAAGGAAGCTTTTCCTCAATGCCTTTTAAATCTCCGCCAAAATAATCGTTTCCAAGGCTTCGAAGCTCTCCGTTTTGAAGATAGGCGGGCTGCGCATACCAGTCGGTTTCTAAATGTCGGTCGGAGGGGATATTCTTCTTTTTCTTTCCGCTCGCGAAAAATCTATCGGGAAAAATCTGATAAATTATTCCGCCTTTGAGCCAGTCGGGGGTCGAAAAATCCTTTTCAAAAACCGTTTGTTGCCACCATTCTCCGCAGGGCGATACAATTCCGAGCGAGGAATCGGTTTTCTTAACAAACATGGTTCCGTAGTTGCTGTCGTATTTGAATTGATAAAAATATAATCCCTCCGATAGGATGACCTCGGCATCGAAAAATCTGTAATCCTCGAGCCATTCTGCAGGCTGCATCAAAATCTCTTCAACCTGCTCGCCATCCCTTCTCAAAAGAAGATAAGCATTATGAACCATAGCATCTTTGTGCAAAAGCAACCTAAGCCGCAGAGGTTGCTCTGCGGCTATAGCTCCAAAATGCGGTTTATAAAGTTTATCTCTCGAATCGAAAGGATAATACTGCATAATAACCTACCTATTTTAAGGGTGTAGTATTCCAAATATCGCGGGCATAATCAGCAATCGAGCGGTCGGCGGCAAAAATGCCCGACTCGGCGATATTAATAAGCGACATTTGATTCCATTTGTTGCGATCATTATAAAGAGCCGATGCTTTTTCCTGTGCGGCACAATAGTCCGAGAAATCGGCAAGAGCCATATAATGGTCAACAGTTTTAAGAATGTTTGCGATACCTGAGAAATCGTTTCCTCCAATGCCCTTATCGATAAAATCAATGGCCTCGCGAAGAACGGCATTGTTGTTATAGTAGTGGGCGGGGGAGTATCCGTTTTTGCGAAGTCTTATAACCTCGGGTGTTTTCATACCAAAGATTATAATATTGTCATCGCCAACAGCATCGTGAATCTCAACGTTAGCACCATCATCGGTACCAAGTGTGATCGCACCGTTCATCATAAGCTTCATATTGCCGGTGCCGCTTGCCTCTGTAGATGCGAGCGAGATTTGTTCGCTTATATCGGCAGAGGGAATCATAACCTCGGCGAGCGAAACCCTATAATCCTCGCAGAAAAGAATCTTAATCTTATCGCGAACGGCGGGATCGCTATCGATAACCTTTGCAAGACTTGTTATCATATGAATAATCTGCTTTGCGAGGAAATATCCCGGAGCAGCCTTTGCGCCGAAAATATAGGTTTTGGGGGTAAAGGGCGCTTGCGGGTTGTTTTTAATAAATAGATAATCCGAAATGATATGCAGTGCATTTAGATGCTGGCGCTTGTATTCGTGTAGGCGCTTAACCTGCATATCGAATATAGAATCAGGGTTTATATCAGCTCCGAGCTCGCGCTTGGCATAATTCGAAAAACGAATCTTGTTTTCTCGCTTTATTCTGCCTATATGGTCGAGAACCGCCGGTGTATCCTTGAAATCAGCAAGCTTTTTGAGCTCGGCCGCATTCATAATAAATCCATCGCCGATATTTTCCTTTAAAAATTCGGTGAGCATCGGGTTTGCTTGGCAAAGCCAACGGCGATGAGCGATTCCGTTTGTAACATTTTTGAATTTTTCGGGGGTCTGGTGATTATAATCTGCGAAAAGCGAATCGGTTAAAATCTTGCTGTGTAGCTGCGAAACACCATTAACACTATGGCAGGCAATAACGCAGAGATTGGCCATTTTAACAACTCCGCCCTCAATAATAGCGGTGCGGTTCGCAAGGTCGTAGTCGCCGGTCTCGCGGATAACCTTTTCTCTGTATCTGCGGTCGATTTCCTCGATAATCTGATAGATTCGGGGTAAACGATGCTTAAACATCGGAATCTGCCAGCATTCAAGAGCTTCGCTCATAACAGTATGGTTAGTATAAGCAACAGTCTTGCAAACGATATCCCAGGCCTTATCCCAACCATATCCGCACTCATCAAGTAAGAAACGCATAAGCTCGGGAACCGAAAGGGCAGGGTGGGTATCGTTTATATGAATGGCAACCTTCTCGTGAAGATTGTCGAGCGTGTTGTATTTCCTCAAATGGCGACCAAGAATATCCTGAATCGAAGCCGAAACAAGGAAATACTGCTGTCTGAGGCGAAGGGATTTACCCTCCATATGGTTATCCTCGGGGTATAAAACCTTGCTTATAACCTCCGACATAGCCTGCTGTTCAAGAGCACGAACATAGTTGCCTTGATTGAAGGCGGCCATATCAATCTTTTGACCCTCGGCGCTCCAGAGGCGAAGAACATTAACTGTTTTGCCATCCTTGCCCGCAACCATAAGGTCATAGGGCATGGCGCGAACGGTTGTATAATCCTTGTGTTCAACATGATGATAGGTATCATACCAGGCTTCATCAATGTAACCATCGAAATGAACATCAACCGCCGAAGCGGGGCGGGGCTCAAGCCAAACGCTGCCGCCGGGTAGCCAAAAATCGGGCATCTCGGTCTGCCATCCATCAACGAGCTTTTGGCGGAATATGCCGTATTCGTATTTAATGCAGTAGCCCATAGCGGGATAACCACCGGTCGAAAGTCCATCAAGGAAGCAGGCGGCAAGTCGACCAAGACCACCGTTACCAAGACCTGCATCAGGCTCTAACTCGTAGAGGTTTTTAAGCTTAACATCATAGCTCGCAAGAGCCTTTCGCATGGGCTCCTCCATGTCGAGGTTAAATAGGTTGTTCTTGAATGAGCGACCCATCAAGAATTCCATGCTGAGATAATATACCGATTTAGCGCCTTCGTTTTCGATCTGCTTTTTAAAAGCGGTTCTGCGGTCGCGCATGATATCGAGCAATACTAAAACACAAGCCTTATAGAAAAACTCATCCGAAGCCTCCTTGGGTGTGATGCCAAAGTTGTGCGAAAGCTTCTTTTCGATCATTTCTGCTAAGGTTTTAGCGGTTAATTTTTCCATTGCGTTCTCTCCCTTTTAGTATAGAGGTAACTTTCTTATAGTATATACTATTTCACAATATAATTCAAGTATTGCCTTGAACTGTAAAAAGCTATATTTTTGTGCAAAATAAACAAAAGCGCGAAATAGTTAAAAAGATTTTTGGAAAATAAAAGTAAAAGAATACAAAAAATACCACATAAAAAAGAATAAGGGCGCCCTCATCTGAGAGCGCCCAAAAAAGAATTGCAATTATTCTTCAACGATTTCTTCGTCGTCTTCACATTCGCAATCGAGGTAGCCTGCTTTTTTACCATTGTGATAAACTAAGCGGTCGATAACAACAGCAACAGTTGCAACGATAGCGAGTAAACCGAAGATGGCTAAAAGAACATTTAATACATTTTTCATAAATATTACCGCCTTTCGAATCTATTATATACCATTTGTTCACTTCTGTCAATAAGCAAGAGATTAAAGCAGGGGAGCAAAAAGATGGAGAATATGCTGCTTAATTTTCTGCAATATCGGTCGTTTTCTCCATTTGCGAAGGGTTATTTCCTCGCTCTTTTCGAGTATCGAGTTCAGATGGCTCTTAATATCGATAACCGCATTGTTCGAACAAAGCCAAGCCCCGCATTCAAAATGAGTATAGAAACTGCGGTAATCCATATTAACCGTTCCGACCGTTGCGGTATGGTCATCCGAAACAAATATTTTAGAGTGAATAAATCCGGGGGTGTATTCATAAATCTTAACTCCCGCAGCCAAAAGCGGATCATAATTTTGGCGGGTAACGGGATGAACATACCATTTGTCGCCGATTTTTGGTGTAACAATTCTAACATCGATTCCGCTCTTTGCTGCAAGGCAAAGGGCATCAATCATCGAGTTGTTGATTATTAAATAGGGAGTGGTGATGTAGATATAGCGCTGAGCCGAGCTAATCATCTGCATATAGATTCCCTCGGCGGGATTCTTATCGTTAAGCGGGCTGTCGCAATAGGGGAGAACAAATCCATCATGCGGCTGCGGGATGCGCTTTACATATTTATCTCCGTTCAGAACCTGACCCGTTGTAAAGGTCCACATGCTCATAAACATAACAGTAAAGCTGAGAACAGCATCGCCGCGAAGCATAATTCCGCAGTCCATCCAATGTCCGAAGCGCTCAACCTCGTTTATGTATTCATCGCCGATGTTAATACCGCCTGTAAATGCTGTGTGTCCATCGATAACAACAATTTTTCTATGATTTCGATTGTTCATAAAGATGTCCATCGAAGGGCGAATCTTGTTAAATATGGCAACCGAAATGCCGTTTCGGCGAAGTCGGTTAACAAAACCCTTATGCTGGCGCTTTATCGAACCGAAATCATCGAATATAACCTTTACCTCAACTCCATCGGCCGATTTGCGGCGCAAAATCTCGTATATCTTGCTCCACATTTTGCCTTCGGCCAAAATGAAGAATTCGATAAATATGAATTCGCGGGCGCCCTCGAGCTCTTCTATGAGCTTGTGCCAAAAATCTTCGCCGGGGGAAAGATATTCGGCAGAGGTATTTGCATATATCGGGAAACCACTTTCGGTCTTTAGGTAGTGTGCCTGTTTAGAGTGGTGTATATCCTCGTATTCTATGCGCGATAATATATCATCGCTTTTGGGCAGATATTTAAGATAGTGTGCCTCGCTGCGCTCCATCTTTTTTCTGAGATGGGGGAAAACCCTGCCGCCGCCCCAAAACAGATAGGCGGGAACACCGAGGATGGGAACAATAAGTATGAATGTGGTCCAAGGGAGCTTATAGGATGGGTTCGAGTGGCTGTTTATGATATAAACAGCGAGAATCATAGCAAGAAAATCAATAAACGAATAAATCCACAATAGTTTATCCGAAAGGTTATGCATAAGCATAAAGAAGAAAGCAATTTGCAGCAAAATCATAATTCCCGAAAGAACGATATGCGAATCAAAAGGAATACCGCGCTTATGCTTGATTTTGATTTTCGATTTCATAAACCCACCTCCTTGTATAGAACTTGTTTTTAATATAATAACATAAAATTCACATTTTTTCTATGGCGTTATGGTAACAAATGTGTTACAATATTATTAATATTTTAATGGAGGAATCTATCTTGCCGCAAAAGTTTAGTTTATGCCCGGGGGTTGATGGTCTTTTTATCGAGGATCATCGCTTTAATACAACCCTCGTTTCCTTTAATTTCTATATGCCCTTATCGGCAAAGGACTATGCCGATTATTCGCTGTTGCCCTATGTTCTTTCATCCTGCAGCGAGGAATATAAAACCTTCCGCGAACTTAATACCCAGCTTGGTAATCTTTATGGAGCAACCCTTAGTGCGGGTGCGGTTAAGGTTATGGATTATCAAAAAATCAGCATCTCTGTTTCGGTTATCAATGATCGCTGTTCGCTTGCGGGCGAATCGGTTGTTGCCGAGGCAACAAAACTTCTTGCAAGCCTTGTTTTTGCGCCATCGCTCGAGGGCGAAAGCTTTAAATGCGAGGATCTGCAGCGCGAAAGAATGCAGATGCTTGATCGCATTCGCGGCGAAATAAATAACAAACGCGGCTATGCAAGGGGCAAAACTCTCTCGCTTATGTTTGGCGATGATCCGTTTGGAATGCCCCGCTTTGGTAAAGAGGAGGATATGCTCCGCGTTAGCGGCGAGAGTCTTTTTGCCGCTTGGAGCCGAATGCTCCGTGAGGCATATGTCAGCATAAATGTTATAGGCGAAAAATTGCCCGAAGGTATCTTTGCGGCTGCAAGGTCCGCATTCTCTGCAATAAGCCGCGAGAATGTAACCGAGTTTAAAGGCTTTTCGCTTCCGAACCTCGCAGAAAAAACCGAGGTTTGCGAGCGCATGGATGTAAAACAGGGTAAGCTCGTCATGGGCTTCTCCATCGGCAAGGTTGCAAGCGAAAAGGAATCGGCCGATGTTATGGTTATGTCCGATATTTTTGGTGGCGGGCCTTATTCGCGACTCTTTACCCATGTTCGCGAAAAGCTTAGCCTATGCTACTATTGCTCCGCTGCATCCATAAAATCCAAAGGCATTATGCTTGTT
>JAZOXC010000189.1:0-3198 GCA_045659535.1 Acutalibacteraceae bacterium | reverse complement strand
GTTGGTTAGAGTACTTGCTTGACATGCAAGGGGTCACCGGTTCAAGTCCAGTTGTCTCCACCAAAAAAAGAACGAAGCAATGGCTTCGTGCTTTTTTATTATACATTACTCGGCAATTCTGTAACAATATCGCCTAAATGTTCATTATTTCCGTATTCGATATCGAAGAATTTTCCGTTTTCGAATTTAACAGTTGTTATAGATGCGTTTGCGGGCCAGGGGAGATCCTTCATATTTTCTTTTGAAATCCCCATGCAATATGCGCCAAAAGCACGAATAGGAGTTGCATGAGATGCTATTGCAATGTTGCGCCCAGCATTCTCTTCGGCTATTTTGGTTATGGCATTAACAACGCGATCATATAGGTCAACAACGGCTTCGCCACTATCGGGGATAGCCTTTCCTATATCGTTTCTCCAAATGTCAAAGCTTTCTTTGTATTCAGTCATAAGGTCATCGAATTTTTTGCCTTCCCATTCTCCCGCATAGACTTCTTTAAGTCCATCATTCGGGAATATCGGAATGCCGCAAGCATCGGCGGTTGCTTTACCGGTGTTAAAAGCGCGGGGGATTGGGCTAGCATATACTGCGGAAATATTTTTATTCTTTAAAAAATTTGCGGCAAGTTCTGCCTGTTTCATGCCGAGGTCAGTTAACGGATAGTTGCTGTCGCCCGCGAAAATTCTATAGAAATTTGCTTTGCTTTCACCATGGCGAATTAAATACAATGTTGTCAAAATATCACCTTTAATTATTTGATGAATAGATTCTAACACCAAAAGCAACAAAACGCAAGTCCAAAGACCTGCGTTTTTAATTTATGGTTCGCGAAATAATCCGAGCTCGGGTGGGCGATTTGTGAAAACAAAAAACAGCCCGGCTAACAAAACAAACAGAATAATAGCAATAGTGTTTGATGAGCTATATATAAATGAATGATTCTTAATAAAAATCGATGATAGGAAAAAGGTTAATATCACCGCCGCATAATACAGCGAAATATTAAATGCATCATAGTTTTTGCCCATTATCCCTGTAAAGGTATAAAATAACACAACAATAAATATCATTCCGATTGCTAGCGATACAAAGCGCGAGAGCAAGAATCCACCTTTATTTTTATAAATAAAGAAGTACTCAAAAACAGTTATAAAGGTTACCGGCCAAAACAAAAGTTTTAGATGTTCCCACGTACTTTCGTTGACTGCGCCGAAAATGCCCAAAATTTTGTTCTCTCCGCTCCAATCATATATAAAGTGAAATAATGTGCCTAATATGGAAACCGCTACAACCTCAAAAATTCTGATTTTAGTTAGCATAATAATCACCCTTATGATTATATGCGTTTTCATATATATTATTATAGGCACGCCGCTAACAAAAAGCAAACCCCGAGAAATTCTCGGGGTTTTAATATTATTTGTGATACTTTTTGGATTTCTTGGTTTTAGCGTTGCGCTTTTCAGACCAATTGCACCACTTAACCCAAAGCGGACCGGAAACACACATCGAGGAAACACAGCCCGAAAGAATACCGAATGCCATCGGAATAGCAAAGGTACGGAGTGTTGTGAGACCGCAGATTTCCGAAACAACGATGATTGTTGCAATAGCTAAGAAGGTTGTAACGGTGGTGAAGATGGTTCTGCGCATAACCTGAGTGATACTGGTATCAACAACCTCTTCAAGGGTTCCTACCATGGTCTTCTTGTTCTCGCGGATACGGTCGTAGATAACGATGGTATCGTTGAGGGAGTAACCGAGGATTGTAAGGATAACTGCCATGAAGTTGGAGTCGATCTGCAAGCGGAAGATTGCGCAAGCGGCAAATGCGATGCAGATATCAAGCACGAGAGCTGCAAGTGCTGTCATAGCGGCCGAAACACCGCCGATTCTTCTGAATCTGATACCAACATAGATAACAACCAATAAAGCAGCTAAAGCAACTGCGAAGAGAGCCTTTTTGAAGAAGCTGCCTGCGATGGTGGGATTAACGGTTTTGGAATCGCCGAGCTCAACATTGTTGTCCTTGAACTTATCCTGAAGAGCTTTGGTGATTTTCTGCTGAGACTCGGAGTTTAATGATTCATCCTTTACCAAAGAAACGGTAAGCTTGGTTGAACCTGCACCTGCCATAGCAGAACTCTGGGTAATGGTAACATCCTTGCCGCCGAGAGCATCTTCGATAGCCTTTTCGGCATCGGCAACACTGATTTCGCCGGTATAGGTGTAGGTAAAGCGGCTACCGCCCTTGAAGTTAATATCTAGGTCAACACCGAAGATGATTCCAACTACGAGTGCAACGCAAAGAATGGCTGCATAAGCGATAAGCGGGATACGAAGGTTTTTAACAAAACGGAAAGACTTAGTCATTTTTTGCACCTCCATAGAACTGCGGCTTACGCATAAACTTGAAACTCGAGAGGCTTCTCAACATAAGTCTGGTTGCGAATACGCCCATAACGAAGTTGAATACAACGCCCATGAGAAGAGTATAACCGAAGGAATAGATAGAACCGGTTATAGAAGAGCTGAAGAGAGACATAACGGGCGAGAGGAGCTTTGCCATAAAGCTGTCGGGAGAACCGAAAGCGCCCATGAGGATAAGCGAAACAATAACAACGGTAACGTTACCATCGATAATTGCGCTAAAGCTGTTCTTGAATCCTGCATTGATTGCGCCGTCGATAGTCTTGCCCTTCTTGAACTCATCCATAATACGCTCGGATGCGATAACATTACAGTCAACACCGATACCAATTGAAAGGATCATACCCGCAATACCGGGGATGGTAAGGGTGAAGCTCGAAGCGCCGGGGAAGAAACCGGAGATGGCAGCGATCATACCCGAAACCTGACCGATAAGAGCAATCGATGCAACAAAACCGGGAACGCGATATCTTGCGATCATAAGTACACAAATAAGTGCAAGAGCGATAGCGCCTGCAATAAGCATAACCTTAAGAGCTTCGGTTCCGAGTGTCGGAGAAACTATCTGAAGCGAAGATTCGCTGGCCGACATAGCAAAGGGAAGAGTACCTGCATTAATCTGACCTGCGAGATAGTTTGCTTCTTCAGCTGTTCCGCCACCAAGGGTTATAAGTGCTTCATCACTATTGATTGCTTCCTGAACGGTGGGGGAGGAAATAACTGTATCATCCATGTAGATCGAGATGGTCTTTCCTACATTCGCCTTGG
>JAZOXC010000188.1:0-1841 GCA_045659535.1 Acutalibacteraceae bacterium | reverse complement strand
AAAGAGCTTGAAATAGGTCTTTGGATGCATACCCTTAATAACTCTAAAGATGCTATTCGTAATCAGGATAGCAAAATCGCAATTGCCGAGGCTCAGTATTCCGATGCGGATAACCAGTTAAAGCAGATGGAAACTGATCTCGAGAGCAACTCCGAGGGCTTTGCAAAAATTACTGCAGATATCGATAATATGCGTGCACGCGCCGTTTTCTTCGAGGAGCAAGCAGTAACCCTTACCGGTAACATCGCCGTTTTAGAGAATACTATTGAACACAATAAGGAAACCGTTCTTCGTATCGAAGAAGAGATAACCAATATTGCTGATAGTGATGCATCTGCGGTAGCCGAAATCGAAAGAAAGACTGCGGAAATCGCCGAAAAGCAAACTGAAATAACTGCTCTTGAGGTTAAGGTTGCCGAAACAAGCGAACAGCTCAGCAATCTTTTAACCGATAGCGAGAGCATATCTAAAAATATCGAGGAGTTATCTAAGAGCCTTAATGAGCTTATGGCAAAAGGCTCTGATGAGCGTGTTAAGATGGTTACCGCTCAGTCCTCTATCGATGAAATCAATAACCGCGCTACCGTTATTGATGAGGTTCTTGCCGAAAAGCAGAAGGAAATCGATGCTTTGGCAGCCGAGCTTGATGAAACAAATAAGCTTTTAGATTCAATTGAAGAGAATATTTCTTCCTGCATCAACTCTTTGAAGGGCTATGACCTCCGCAAAGAGTCGAGAAGCGAAACAGTTGCAAAGCTTAAGGCTTCTATGGATGAAACCTCGCTCGAGATTGAAAGTAAATTACATAAAATCCAGGTTCTTGAGGACCTTGAGAAAAACATGGAAGGCTTTAACCATTCTGTTAAGAAGGTTATGGCTGATGCAGAAAAGGGAATACTCCGCGGAATATACGGACCCGTTTCTCGCATTATAAATGTTGATAGCGAATATGCAGTAGCGGTTGAGGTTGCGCTCGGAAACGCAATGCAGAACATTGTTACCGAAACTGATGCCGATGCAAAGCGCGCTATTGAGATGCTCAAAAAAGGCAATCATGGTAGAGCAACCTTCTTGCCTGTTGCAACAATGAAGGCTAAGAAGTATGAAACCGAGGAGGCCGAGAAGCATTTCGGCTTTGTTGGTGTTGCAAGTGATCTTGTTAAATGCGATGAAAAATATCGCGAAATAATCAAATATTTGCTTGGCGGAACCGTTGTGGCTGATGATCTTGACTCGGCAACAACAATTGCCAAGAAAACCGGATATAAGCTTAAGGTTGTTTCGCTTGATGGACAGGTTGTTAACCCCGGCGGAAGCTTAACCGGTGGTAGCCTTTCTAAGCAGGCAGGCATCTTAAGCCGTAGCGGCGAGATAGAAAAACTCAAATCAGCAATAGCCAAGCTCGAAGAAAAGCTTAAAAACCTCGATAGCGATTACTCCGCTGCCGCAGGTGAACTTGCTGCAGTTGAGGCGGATATTGTTGCTGCAAATGGTGTTTTAACAACTGCAAATGAGGATAAGATTCGTGCTCTTGCAGAGCTGCGCCGTATAAACGAGCTCAAGGGTGCAGCGCAAACCGCGTTTGATACTGCAACCGATGAGAAGGAAAATTCGGCTTTGAAGGTTGCCGAGCATAAGGAAACTATCGCTCTTTGCGAAACTGCTATTGCAGAAATTCAGCACCAGAACGCCAATGTTGAGTTGGTAATTAACGCAAAAACAGGCGGACGCGATTCGCCTGCCCCAAATCGCGAGCAGGTTGCAAACATGCTTACCGAGTATCGCCTTAATATCGTTGCAATCGAAAAGAATATCCAAAATCTAAAATCGGGTAAGGCTTC
>JAZOXC010000187.1:0-10261 GCA_045659535.1 Acutalibacteraceae bacterium | reverse complement strand
CAACCGTAACCATCACCGAGCGCAACTTTAATGCCGATGATATTGTTTGGGATGGAATAACCCTAAATCTTGATGGAGCCGCTTTAGCCGCTCCTATCGCAACCGAGGTTTCGAGCGATGATGAAACCTATAAGCGCGTTTATACCATCGCATTCACCGCAGAAGGCGACTATACCTTCGCAGTTGATTATACCGATCTTGCAGGCAACGTGGCAGATACCTGTGTTGCCGCAGATTTCACAGTCGATAAAACCGCCCCGACCCTTGATATAACCGGAGTTGCAGATAAGTCTGCAAACAAGGGAACAGTAGCTCCTGTAGTTACATATTCCGATATCAATTTCAATAAGGATGCCGTAACCATCACCCTCACCGGAGTAAACAGCGGAGCAGTAAACTATGCTGCAGCATTCAGCGATATAACCCATGGTCAGGTTTATACCTATGAAGACTTCGAAAAGAAGCAGTCGGTTGATGATATCTATACCTTAACCGCAAAGCTTGTTGATATGGCAGGCAACGAAACCGAAAAAACCATAACCTTCTCGGCAAACCGCTTTGGTTCTGTTTATAACATCGAGCAGGTTGAAGCTATTCTCGGAAAGTATTTAACCGAAGAGAAGGATATTGTATTCACCGAAACCAATGTTGACTCGCTCAACCGCAAGGGAATAACTCTAAAACTCACCAAAAACGGAACTCCCACTGACCTCGTTGAGGGAACTGATTATACCATCGCAGTTAGTGGTGGCAACGGCAAGTGGAGTGTTTACACCTATACCGTAAATAAGGCTCTCTTTGCTGATGATGGCAGATACAGCATAACCGTATATTCTACTGATGCTGCAGGCAACGTAAACGAAAATATCGATGAATCCAAGAAGGCAGAAATCTCCTTTGGTATCGATAAAACCAACCCGGTTATCGTTCCCATTGATTTCGAAAGCGGCAAGCAGTATGCTGTTGATTCCAAGACCGTATCCATCGAAATCAAGGATAACCTCGTTTTAGAGGACGTTAAGATTTATCTAAACGGCAACGAAATCGACTATACCGTAGAAGGTGAAACCTATACCTTCAATATTCCGAAATCCAGCAGCAAGCAGAATGTTAAGATTGTTGCTACAGATGCCGCAGGAAACGAACAGCCTGTTGAGGTTAACGGATTCCTTGTCAACGCAAATATCTTCATTCGTTGGTATAATAATACTCCGCTCTTCATCGGTTCTATAATCGGTGTTGTAGTATTGGCTCTTGGAATAACCGTATTCCTTCTTTTCTTCAAAAAGAAAAATAACGCTGTCGCTAAATAAAAAGCTATAAGAACAACCCCCTGCGGGTATATAACAATCCGCAGGGGATAAACTGCAAAAAATGGAGGCAGAATTATGTATCCTGAATTTGTTCCTATTTATATAGGTCTTGTTATAACAATCGCACTTTTAGCTGTAATTTTAATCGTATTATTAAAGAATAAGTCCGGTGCTCAAACCACTAAGGTAATGACCACCCAAACAGCAACACCTCCGGCAGCCGGAAGCGTAAATGTTGTATTTTGCAAAAACTGTGCCGCAGAGTTCGATGCAAGCCAACGCGCCTGTCCCCGTTGCGGCACCCCCCGATAAACCGAACAAATAAACAATTGTGGGGGCGCTCTCCCGCGCCCCCACCCCTGAATTCGAAAATTATCTCTTTAAGTTAAGAGTTTATATATTGTTCTATTCTTAAGTAGGAGCGTATTGACTTATGAATCATGGCGAATATTTTGAAAAAATATTGAATATTTTGTTTAAAAAATATAATCGCGAGTTTGAAATTGTTAGATTGATATACGAGGTTGATGGCGAACATGGTAACCAGTATAGAGCAATTTGCAGAGAGATATCATCCGGCATAAAATTTGTCGCTCGTTATTATCTAAACGGAAGCGATTTTTTTCTTTTGGATGATATTGATGAAGAAATTAAATCGTTGGCAAAAGAGCCGGAACTTGTTGATAGTTTTTGCGAATGCCTTATAGCCTTTGATTTCGCCGAGTATATTAAAAAGACCAACAAAGATGTTTTGTATTCTAATGCAATAGTTAAAGCTGTTGAGCATGATATATCGCAAGAGGAAATTGAGCGCGGGACTGATTATTGTTTAGAAAAATCCGATTATGACGTCATCGTGAATGTGTGTGTGTTTGCCGATAAGAATCTTACTGATAAAAAAACTTTCGAAAAAAATATCGTGGATGAGGTTTTGAGAAAAACACAATACCACAGAACCATAAATATTGCATATATTGATGTCGCAGTACTAAGCGATATAAAAGATGACTATACAAATGATTTTTATAGACTCGAAAACCGCTTAATGGATGATGCGCGTGTGGAAGTCTATAGTTGTTATTTAGCGAGAGAAGATAATGTTGTAAAACTTAGGGAAAAGGTGGTGTAGAATATGGCTTTTACCGATGCCGAAATGGCTGTTTTATCTAAGTTAGCTTATTGTAAAGACATACCGGAAGGCGCGTCGCTTAATGAGGTTCTAACAGCTCATAGTGGAACCCTTAAAAACGGATTAGGCGATGGATATAAAGATGTAATTGCTAATCTTTTGAAAAAAACAGAAAACGAGGCTTTTGAGATTGTAAAATCACGAGATGATGATTTCGGAACAGGTTTTGCCGCCATAGCAATTAGGGATCCGTCTAATGAGGTTACGGTTGCTTTTCGCGGAACAGAAGGCTTCGATATAACCGATCATAATTCAATAAGAGACATGGGTGCTGACTTGGAATTAGCTATGGTGCTTTCTACATCGCAACATAGAGAGGCCGAGAAATTTATGCAGGAACTCGAAGAAGATGACTATAACGGATATCGTTTTACAGGACATTCTTTAGGTGGAAATCTCGCAAACTATGCGGCAATATACTTTGTTCCTAAAAGCAAGGTGCTTGATACTGTAACATTCAACGCGCCCGGATATAATGAGGCGTTTATAGAGAAATATAATAAAGAAATTGAGGAGTTGTCCGAAAGACTTAAAAATTACCAAAATGAATACGATTATGTTTCTTCTATAATGAAGGTTCCCGGTGAAATAATTGTTGTTGATTCTTCCAAAAAAGGTATACACATTTTGTTTGATGACCATATGCTTGACACTTTTACTGTTTCGGGCGATGGCTTCAAGAAAAAGAAGAATCAAGTAAAAAGCGTGCAGACTATGGCGTTTGATATCATATTAGATAATATTAGACATAACTCAGGAATTAGCCGAATCCCGTATATTGTTGGTGTTATAGAGATTGGCATCAATTTGGGAAGGAAGGCATCTTCTGTATTACAAAAAGTCGGGAATACTATAAAGAAAGTCAGTGCATCTGTTTTAACCATGCTTAATGGTTCGTATATTAAGGTTGACACCGATTCGCTAAGATCCTATGCCAACAGACTCTATTATATAAATCGAAGACTCGAGGCATTGGATAGCAGATTCAACGATTTATATTGGAAGGTCGGATTCTGTGATTTATGGGATTTAATTCAGGCCGATGCCTTGACCGATGGCAGTTGGAGATTAAACAGATGTATAAACTATCTTCGCGAGACTGCAACAGATTTCGATAATCTCGAAACAAAACTGGTCAATAAGCTGTAAGGAGGTTGCCACAGTGGATTATGAAACCCAAAGAGAAATCTATGATATAAAAATAGAACTGCAAAATATAATTAACGAGTTATCCAATATCTCATGGGGCGTTAGGCACGATTTTGCCGGCATTGGCAACGACAAATGCGCTAACACAATATCTAATGTTGCAGATCATTATAGATACGTAAAATCCCGTGTTGAAAACATCGATACCTCTGCTGTAACGGATGAGTTTATGGCTTCCTGCAGTGGCGGTGGCGGTGGTCATTCATTCTAACAAGTAGGTGATATTTATGGCGATTAATGTTGATACCTCAAAGGTCGATGCTGCCGCATCGCGTATAGCATCGAATAATACAAAAATTAGAAATGATTTTTCTGCTGTTGCATCCGCCATCAATGATTTAAACAGAGTCTGGGATGGCAAAGCATCTAATAATGCTATTTATGTGTTTAATGGCATACGTGACAATTTTCGCGATGCAAGGTACGATGTAACCAATCAGTTGGTATCGTTCCTCAGAAAGCAAATTAGCGACAATTACGAGGTCGCCGAGAATAAGGTTCATTCTGCAGCAAAGGAATTCAAATAAGGGGTGGAGATATGGCTTATATAGTAGTTGACCATAACAAGTTTGAACATGCTGCAAGTGCTATCGATACATATATATCAAAGCACAAAAAGAATATGAATAAAATCAATCAAGAAATGGTTGATTTAGCCGCATCGTGGCAGGGAGCCGATTATGTTGCTGCAAAGCAAAAATGCAGTGAGATGAACGCCTCCGGTTCAACATCGGACAAAATGATTAAAGCATTGGATAGTTATGCCGATTATCTCCGTTATGCAGGAAAGCAATACAGAGATGTTCAGAGCAGAGCTGTTAATCGTGCAAACCTATTACCCCGATGGTAAATAAAAAACGCGCAGTAAAACCTGCGCGTTTTTTATTTTTATAGTTTCAAAAAACAAACCCCCACAGGATTACCTGCGGGGGTTTAATTTGATTAGAAGGAATCTCTTGCGCCTACGGTATAAGCGAGGATTGCGAGAGCATCCTTATTGGTGATTTCGGTATCGCCGTTTACATCGGCTGCAAGAAGCTGTTCTTCGGAGAAGTTAGCTGCTATAGGATCGATTATATACTGGAGAACCAAAACCACGTCATCGGTATCGATGAGTGCATCTTCGTTAATGTCGCCTAAAACATAGAGAAGAGCATCGGTCATAACCTTAAGTGCTTCACTTGCTGCGCTCTCGAAGGTGTCTTCGGTGCGGGCAACACGCTGATAGAAGGAGTACTCGGTGTTGGCAGCAAGACCCGAGAAGATGTTGCTTATCTGCCAGTTGATACCATCCATGCTGTATTCATAACCTGCGGTTGCGCCGAGTGTAACGCTGTGCTCATCCTTGGATTCAAGGGTCGGAGCAGCGGGTGTTGCAGCGGTCGATGTATACTTCATCGACATAGCCGAGAGCATTACCTGAGCATAAATGCGGCAGCCGAAGTCGTTTGCATGGTTAAGGTTGTTGCCGAGAAGGTCGCCGGCGAGCTTGCGCTCGTTGATCTCCATGAAGATGGAGGTGAGGTTGTTTGCGGCAACATTATCGTATGTTGCTGCAATTTCCTTATTAGCGGTTTCATATCCAAGAAGGATGTCCTTCTCATACATGTTGGAGTAGAGGTTGGTGCAGTTTGCGCCATAGAGGAGAACCGAAACATCGGAACACTTTGCGCGAACTGCATCGATGATAGCCTTCTGGCTGGTCTTGTACTGAGCAACGGTGTAGTTAGAACCGTTATCGTTGATACCCCAACCGATGAGGAAGAGGTCGATATCCTTATTCTTGAGGAGGTTATAGCGAGCCTCGAAGTTTGCAAGTCCCCAAGCCGAGGTCTTGCCGCCGAGGGAAAGGTTCTCCCAAGTGATGTTTGCATCCGGATATTCTTCTTTGAGACCCTCGATGAACATTGTCATCCAGTTGGGAGCATAGGGAGCGAAGTAAACGCCGCTCGAGGTGGTAGTTCCATCGTTGTCTGCGGTGTAAACATCGGTCTTACCGCCGCTGGCACTCCAACCACTGGTCATCGAGTCGCCGAAGAATACGATATGAACATCTTCGCCGTTGCGGAGTTTCTGGAATACATCAAGCTCATCCTCAACCGAGGTCTGCTTGGTGCCGGTCCAATCATCGTCATGCTCATAGGTGATAACGATGGTGTTCTTTGCGCTTGTTGCATCGCTGTATTCGGTGATTCCGATATTAGCATCATCCGACTTCCAATAATCGGTTTCATCGGTAACGGTAAAGGTCGGGCCGAAATCAGCCATCTTAATACGAGAGGCGGGGAGGATAACGAGGTTGCCTTCAGCATTTACCTCGAAGTCATAACCCTCAACATAGTAGGTCTGGAGGTCATAAGAACGAACCGATACGATGTTCGAGATGGGATACATAAGCTCGATTTCGTATCTATCCTTATATATGATAGCGGTTTCGTGGTAAACGGTGTTGCCTTCCCAAACATTCTCTAAATAGAGGTCCTGGTTATATGCGGTTAAATCGTTGCCATCCTTATCCTTGCCCATCTCGGGATATTCGCTATCGTTTGCGAGCGAAATAGCGATTTCATTCTCGTCTGCGAGGATAACGGTGTAAACTCCGTTAACTGCGGTAACGGTTGCGCCGTTGTGCTTAACAGTAGCGGCAACGGTCGGATCCTTTTCGAGCTTGAAGGAGTAGCTTCCGCCCTCAACGATCGGGCCAATGCCATCGCGAACGGGGCGAACATTTTCCTTATGAGTGAACTCGATAATATCGGTGGTCTCATAGAAGCTCATGTTATCATAGATAACCGAGGTCTGCTGAGAAGCGAAGTTGTGTCCGATTGCGAAGAAGATGGTTGCGGTATCGGAGTTTGCAAAGAGGTTACCCTTGCCGCTGTAAGAGGTATCATCATCAAGAGCGATCTCGATGGTAGCGGTTACCCAATCATCACCGAAGAGATCCTTGATCTCGTAGAAGTTAGCCTGATGAATTTCAGCGGTATCGAATCCGGTAACAACATACTGCTTGGTGGGATCAGTCATCGACTGAAGGGTGATCTTATAGCTGTCAAGCTTGGGCCAGTTGCCCCAGGTCTCGCCATCAGGGCTGCCCGAGAACATCGGCGACCAAACCGGAGTAGCGGTTTCGCTCGAAGCGGTAACTTTGCCTATCTTCATGTTGAACTGAAGGGTATAAGCGGTATTCTTCTTAACGGTTAAGGGATAGCGGATAGCCATCATGGAGTTACCGTTGGAGTAGCCGTTCATACCTGCGCCCGAAAGACCATCAGCAGCATCGATATGGAATACATTGCTGTATTCATATCCCTGCCAGGTCGAGAGACCTAAATCGGTATCAAATGCACCGTCAACTATCTGGTTGTAAACAGCAAATTTAGCGGTGTATTTGTTAAGTCCGTTATTGGTGGTGGTAGCATTTGAATCTGCAAGAGTATCACCATCATACCAGCCGAGGAATACGTTGCCGTAGTAGGGAACAGCGGTAACAGTTCCGTCAGTATTCTGAACGAGGTATCCGCCATCTCCGCAGGCATGACCCTGGCCGAATTTAGCGGTATATGTTCCGTTTGTGGAGAATGTAGTTGTAGCGCTGGTAGAAACGAGGTTGTTGTTTTCATCATACCAACCTGCAAAGATGTAGCCGTTGTTGGCAGTTGCGGTATAGGTAGTGATAGCAACCTGAGAGTAAGCATCGCTTCCTGCAACGATTGTCGGAGCGGTTCCAACCTTAGCACCGTTGTGGTTTGCATAGTAAACATAGTCTAACTCGGGCTGAGCAACCGAAACGGTTCCGTTCTCGCCTGCAACGGCCTTAATGGCATCGTTCTTAGTTGCCTTAGCCTCGGTAATGCTTACATTATCAATATAGAATGTGTTGATAGTGGTATTGGAAACACCGAATAGGAAGAACATATCTGCGGTGTCTTTTCCATCCTCAAAAACAGTAGTGGATTCGCAGGTTTCAAATGTTACCCAGTAATCAATCCACTTGTCCTTGCCTGCGTTAACGGTTGCGTGCGACTGATCACGCATCATGCCGAAGCTTCCGTTATAGCCGCCGTAAACCGACCAAGCGCTCTTGTTGGTTACTCCTTCCGGTTCCCAGTGATAAGAAATGCTGGGGAGGAAGGTCGACTTGGTCCAACCATTAACGAACGACTTGTTAGCATGGAGACCAACATATGCGGTTGCGTTGATATCAACCGAGTAGTAAGAAATATGGAATGCATAGCGGGTATTCTTCTTAACCTCGAAGGGGATGGTAAGAATATCGCAGTTGGTGTTGTTAGCGGTGGTTGTATCAACCTTTAAAACCTTGTTGCCGTGGAGATTTCCGCCGGTGGGGTTATCGATAACAACAGCATGGCCCGAGTTGGCAGCATTGGTAACCTTGTTAAAGAAGTTCTGACCTGCCAAAGTTCCCGATTCAAAGTTACCGTCAACAACCTGGTTGTAAACGTTGAACTTTGCAACGATGCTTGCGGTAAGAGTTCCGCTATAGGTGGCATCAGAGGAAACAAGGGTATCGCCCTTATACCAACCTGCAAAGGTGTTGCCGTAGTAGGGAACAGCGGTAACGGTGAAGCTGTCGCCGGTATTAGCATCGATGTCGCCGGTTATGTAACCGCCGTCTGCTGCACTGATGGATGCAACCTCGAACATGGTAACATCATCGATAAGCGAGCAGAAGGTTGCTGCGGAACTCCAAGAATAGTTATAAATAACGAGACGAGCATGATATTTGCCGTCAGCTCCCGGGGTAAGTCCGTTAGCGGCGATGAAATCATCGGCATTGAATGTGAATGTTTCATCGGTCATATCGCCTGCACCATAAAGGTCGGTGCCTTCGATCTTAACGAAGCTTAATGCCTTTCTAACCGACCAATCAACATTACCAACAACACTTCTGTCGCCGTTTGTGATTCCGGTTTCGGCATCTAAGAACATATCGATCGACCATTTTGTCTGTGTAGTGGAGTCGTTTTTGTTAGGACGGAAACCAAGCTTAGCAGAAACAACATAGGTTTTGCCTGCTTCAATTTTAATGTCCTGGAACATAATCTGACCCTGGTTAACAGAACCAACTGTGTCGTGATAGTTAGTTATGTAGCCTGCGGGTTCAAGAGTAGAACCTTTGGAAATGGAAGCATTGCTGTAGGTTGCGCTGTTAGTGCGCCAGCCAACGGGACGGTTCTCAATGAACTCGCCGGGATATGTGCTGGCGGCTTGATCTTCAGCAGTATACTGCCACTTGTCGTTGGTGCCGTCATCGTTTGTGTCGATTCCTTCGAAATCGCCGTTAACGATAAGGTTAACCGGTCCTGCCTCTTCTGCGGCCGAGGGGAGGATTGTCAGCACGGAGAGGGTGCCGATAATCATCATAACCGCGAGGATGATACTAAAGGTTTTTTTCATCTCACATTCTCCTTCTCTATAAAATATATAATTATGAGAATAACCTATGGTAAGTTTATCATTATTTGTTCCTAATTTCAATACCCAAATTGGATTTTTTGTGTTTATTTTCAACAATTTTATCGTCAAAATCCAATATGGCGCAAAAAATAAGCACCAATGCATAAAACATTGGTGCTAAAATTAGAGTTCTTTTATAAATTCGCCCATTTTTTGGATGGCTGTTGTTATGTGGTTAACCGAGTAGGCATAAGAGATTCGAGCAAAGCCTTCGCCCGATTCGCCGAATGCGGTTCCGGGAACGATTGCAACCTTTTTCTCCTCAAGGAGTCTAAGGCAGAATTCATCGCTTGTCATGCCGAATTTTCCAATATTCGGGAAGGCATAGAAAGCGCCTTCGGGGACAAAACATTCAAGACCAATCGACTTGAATCCATCAAGGATTAAGCGGCGGCGACCATCATATTCCTCGCGCATGTATTCAATGTCATCATCGCCGTTTTTGAGCGCCTCAATAGCGGCAAACTGGCTTGTAGTGGGGGCGCACATAATGGCGTATTGATGAATTTTATACATCTGCTCGGTTATGGGAGCGGGGGCGAGGGTATAACCCATTCGCCAACCTGTCATTGCATATGCCTTCGAGAAGCCGCTTGCAATGATTGTGCGCTCGCGCATACCCTCGAGCGAAGCGATCGAAACATGCTTTCTGCCATAGGTAAGCTCGGCATAAATTTCATCCGATAAAACCAAAACATCGGTTCCGCGGAGAATCTCGGCTATCGGCTCTAAATCCTCTTTGGTCATGATAGCGCCGGTAGGATTATTGGGGAAAGCGAGGATAAGAAGCTTGGTTTTATCGGTTATAGCGCCCTTTAAAAGTTCGGGTGTGAGCTTGAAGTTATCTTCGTATCTCAAGGGGAGCTTAACCGGGGTTCCGCCCGCCATGGTAACAATGGGAGCATAGCAAACAAAGCAGGGCTCGGGAACGATAACCTCATCACCCATGCGGGTAACAGCACGGATCGCAAGGTCGATAGCCTCGCTGCCGCCAACCGTTACGAGAGCTTCGGTTTTTGGGTCGTATTTTAGAGCAAAACGGCGGTCCATATATTCGCAAAACTCCTCG
>JAZOXC010000186.1:0-4298 GCA_045659535.1 Acutalibacteraceae bacterium | reverse complement strand
TGGTGTATCCTATATTGACAGCTGCAGACAAAACCATCGCAAGCATCCTTTATGGTGTCGCATTTTGGTTTTTTCGATAATAAAAAAGCACCGCTCTCACGGTGCTTTTTATTATAATTATTTCGCTTCCGAGAAGAATCCGGTTTGGGTGGTTACATTCTCGATTCCATAGCAAGAAAGGGTTTCCTTCTTTGCGCCCTCATCAAATCCATAGGGCCACCATTCAAGCAGCTCCTCCGAAAGGGAAGAAACAGGGGTCTGCGGGAGATAGAACATAAAGGTTTTGCTTTCCTCAAGACCATGGGGGCCGCTTGCGATATAGCGGATGCCATCCTCAATCCAGGTTTCTCCTGCGGCCTTTTCGGTCTGAACTTCATCAAGGGTCATCTTATAAGAATAATCGTTCACCTTCTTGATTTCGGTAAACTTGCCCGAGAAGGTGCTGGTATATGCCGAGCCATTGGGGTATCCTTCGCCGATTGTTCCCGCTTCGGAATCCAAATAATAGCCGGTAAACGAGCCATCTGTCTTTATAGTAATGATCGATCTCCAAGCACCCGCACCGCTTGCAAATGTAAGCTCAAGCGATTCTGCAGGAAGGGGGAGAGTCTCAGATTCTTTGTTTCCCTCCGAAGAGGTATCGCTGCCGGTAGCTGATGCGGTATTAGAAGAATCGGGAGTTCCCTCGGTTGTTCCCGGTGCCGAAGAACCTGTGTCGCTCGAACTCGAGCCCGAGCCGCAGCCATAGAGTGCGAGCATAAGTCCAAGGCAGAGAACAACAGATAAAATCTTTTTCATAAAAATCCTCCTCAAAAATTATCAATTATAAGATATAAATTCTCATCTGAATATTCGATTTCGCTCGAGAAAAGCCTTGCAGCTTCTATTTGTGCTTCTATCGGGAACCTACCGCATTTTTTAAATTCCAATGCGCCCAGCGCCCGCAATAGATAAAACGAATAGGCCGCGAAGCAAGCCCGCCCGAAAGCTTCATCGATATTTGGTGAATTAGCAAAGTGTCGGAATATTATGTAAACCAAAAACTGCTCAAATTCATGCAGTCGGTCGCCCATATATTCCATGAATTCCTCTATGGGAAGGGAATCGGCATTTTCCTGCAGAGCCGCTATTCTCTCGCCCCAAGCGGGATCGAGCATCTCAAAGCTTTTGAGCTTTTTGCAGAAAGCCTTAATATCAAAAATCGGCGCATCAAACGGAAAAAGCGAAAACATATCGCAAATTCGCTCCTCGATGCCTTTTTCTCTGTTTTGCAGAATCTTTATAATGCTGTTTCGCAGCAGTATGATTTCATCATCGCTTTCGTTTTCATCGATAAGGCGCGTTGCCGCGCGCCTATCTAAAATAATCCTCGCCGCCTCCTCGCAAGCAAGCCCAAGACCAATCTCGGTTCTGCCCGGCAGCTCGTTTTTAAACCTCGGATGCTCGCGACAAATTTCGCAAAGCCTCTCTTCACCCAGCTCTAAAATTATATCGCAAAGATTGTTTTGGTTCAAAAAAGGGCAGCGCCCATGCGCGCCTAAAACAAAGTGCGGTGTATCTCCGCGCGAGATATTGGCCCGTAGCCTATCTCCCATTTCGCCCGATACCGAGCGGTAAAAATCGAGGCTGTCGCTATCTATATCAATTTCCCAACCAATGCAGCAGTTATGTCTGCATTTATCGGCTATGCATTTAAAGTCCGAATAATAATCGGGAAAAACCAAAGCCATATCAACGCCTCCTTAGCCTCATTTTATCATAAAGAAAACATGGGGTCAACAACTTATAAAGCCCTTGGATATTTATGTTTATAAAACAAACAATAGTCATAAGGAGTGATTTTATGCCCGAAAGAATGGGAAGAACAATATTTTTTAAAAACACCCCGCGCATAGCGGGATATTATTCGGTGGTAGGGAAAAGGGAGGGAGAAGGACCTCTTGCAAGTGAGTTCGATGAAATCCATGAGGATGAAACTTTAGGACTCGGCTCCTTCGAGCGAGCCGAAAGCGAGCTGCAGCGCCGAGCTGTTTTGGGCGCTTTGAAAAAATCGAGCCTTGCGCCCGAGGATATCGATTGTGTTTTCGCGGGCGACCTTCTAAACCAATGCATTGGCAGCAGCTTTGGAATAATGGATATGGAGATGCCGTTTGTGGGGCTTTATGGTGCTTGCTCAACCATGGCGCTCAGCCTTTTAAATGCCGCTGTATATGTCGATAGTGGTGCGGCAGGCCGCGCCGTTGCCGTAACCTCTTCGCATTTCTGCTCGGCCGAGCGGCAGTATCGTTTTCCGCTCGAATATGGTTCTCAGCGCCCCCAAACCTCGCAATGGACCGTAACAGGAAGCGGAAGTATCGTGCTCGGCGGTAAAGCAGGGGATGTCTATATCCATTCCGCTTGTATAGGCAAAATCTGCGATCTCGGCGTTCGCGATCAAAACAATATGGGCGCTGCTATGGCTCCCGCCGCCTATGATACCGTAAACGCGTATCTGGGCGACACCAAAACCACCCCCGATGATTATGATATGATTTTCACAGGGGATTTAGGCTTTGTCGGCAGCAGCCTTTTTTGCTCGCTCTTTGCCCGAGATGGGGTTGATATAACAAAAAAACATCGCGATTGCGGACTGATGATTTTTGATAGGAAGCGCCAGGATGTTCATTCGGGCGGTTCGGGCTGCGGCTGCTCGGCGAGCGTGCTTTGTTCCCATATTCTGAACGAACTTCGGCAAGGAAAACTAAACAATATCCTCTTCTGCGCAACCGGTGCGCTACTTTCGCCAACCTCTGTTTTGCAGGGCAACAACACCCCCTCGGTTGCCCACCTTGTAAACATCCGAAAATCAAAATAATTGACAATCAACTAAAAATGGTAGTATAATTTAATATAATGTAAAACATTGCGAATTTTCGCAAAAAGGGGTGAAAAAACATGGAAGAGAAGGTAATGGGTCTCTTTGCCGAAAAGCGTTTCTCCGAACTCAAGGAGTGCCTGCTCGAGCAGATGCCTGCCGACATCGCCTATTTGTTTGAAAATATCGAGGAGCATGACCGACCTAGATTTTTCCGTGTTTTACCCAAAGAGCTTGCCAGCGAGGTTTTCGCTCTGCTCGATTCGGATTTGCAAGAGGAGTTAATCTGCGCCTTTTCCGACCGCGAAATTCGTGAAATTATGGATGATATGTTTATGGATGATGCTGTCGATGTTATCGAAGAGATGCCCGCCAGCGTTGCCAAGCGTATCCTTCGCCAGGCCGATAGCGCAACCCGCAGTATGATAAACCGCCTGCTCGCATATCCCGAGGATAGCGCAGGAAGCATCATGACAACCGAGTATGTCGATCTCAAACGAAAAATGACGGTTGCCGAAGCCTTCACTCGCATTCGCTCTATCGGTGTTGATTCCGAAACAATCTATACCTGCTATGTAACCGATTCGCGCCGAAAACTAATCGGTATTGTAACGGTTAGAGAGCTTCTTTTGGCATCCCCGGATAAGCTCATTTCCGAGATAATGGAAACCAATGTTATCTTCGCAAATACCCTCGATAACAAAGAGGATGTAGTTGCCCTCTTCGATAAATACGACTTTTTGGCTCTGCCCATCGTTGATAACGAGGAGCGCCTCGTTGGTATTGTAACAGTCGATGACGCTATCGATGTTTTGCAAGAGGCCGCAACCGAGGATATGGAAATGATGGCGGCTATAACCCCGAGCGAAAAGCCCTATTTTAAAACAGGAGTTTTTAGAACCTTCTTGGTTCGAATTCCGTGGCTTTTGCTGCTCATGATTTCAGCAACCTTCACAGGTATTATAATCGGCTCATTCGAGTCGAAGCTCGCCGAAAATGTGGTTTATGGCTTGGCGCTAACCTGCTTTATGCCTATGATAATGGGAACCGCGGGTAACTCGGGAAGTCAGTCCTCGGTTACTATTATCCGTTCGTTATCGCTCGGCGAGGTTGAATATAGAGATATCTTCAAAATCGTTTGGAAAGAGCTTCGCGTGTCGGTTCTCTGCGGTGCGGTGCTTGGCATTGTTAATGTGGGAAAGGTTTTGCTTGTCGATAATCTGCTGCTCGGCAGAGCATATTCAATGCCGGTTATCCTCGTTATAAGCCTAACCCTTTTTGCAACCGTAGTGCTCGCAAAGTTTATCGGCTGCAGCCTTCCGATTATCGCAAAGCGAATGGGCTTCGACCCTGCCATAATGGCAAGCCCGCTCATAACAACCATAGTCGATGCGTTGTCGCTTATCCTTTATTTCCAAATCGCAGTTATGGTTTTGGGATTATA
>JAZOXC010000185.1:0-11017 GCA_045659535.1 Acutalibacteraceae bacterium | reverse complement strand
CAAGCGAACCAAAAATATGAGCCGCCGCCTCGATGCCAAAACAATGCCCGACTTTTTCTCAAAACGTTTTGGCGATTATAAGCTTAAAATCATATCGGCCATTGTTGTTTTTGTGTTCCTCATTCCGTATTCCGCCTCGGTTTATAACGGAATCAGCGCCCTATTTGAAACCCTCTTTAATATCGATGGCTGGATTATTATGATAATCCTTGCGGTGCTAACCGCGCTTTATCTTTTCTTTGGCGGATATTTCGCCTCGGCGCTTTCGGATTTTATTCAGGGTATCGTAATGCTCGTTGGCGTTGGCTGCATGATTTATTTCTTTATGAATCACGAGAATATAAATTGGAATATCAGTGAGCTCGTTTCCAATAAGAATCTAACATGGTTCACCTTTGGCGGCGAAAACAGCGGCGGACTTTATGGAACAACCATGTCGGTCATCTCGCTAACCCTTTTAACCTCGCTTGGTGTTTGGGCGCTGCCGCAAACCATACATAAGTATTATGCCATCCGCGATAAAAAGGCTATAACCCAGGGCGTTGTTATCAGCACCTTGTTTGCGCTGATAATCGGCTTCGTCGCATATTTCACAGGAGCGCTCAGCTTCTTCTTCCCCGAAACCTATGGTGTTTCGGATGCGCTAACCGTTCCTACCATGCTAAAGATAGCCATCCCCGCAGGGCTAACCGGTGTTATCGCCGTGCTTATCCTTTCGGCAAGTATGTCAACCCTTTCCTCGGTATCCTTGGCGAGTGCCTCGGTTATCGCGGTTGACCTTTATAAAGGCTCGATAAAAAAGGATGCCGCCGATAAGCGAGTAACCATCGTAATGCGAGTGCTCTGCATTCTTTTCATTCTCCTATCGGTAGTGCTCGCAATACTCAATCAAAAATATTCCATAACCGCCATAACCTATCTTATGGGACTCAGCTGGGGAACCTTAGCGGGCTGTTTTATCGGTCCCTTCGTTCTCGGACTATTATGGAAAAGGGTTACCAAGGCGGCCGCATGGTCTTCGATTATATCCTCCCTTGTGCTAACCGTTTCGCTTATCATAGTGTTCGGCTATGATAAAAACGATTGGAATGTGGCCTTCGCCACCGCAATCAAGGATGGCGTTGCAACCTCGCCGCTTATCGGTGTTATCTGTATGCTGTCCTCGATTGTTATAACCGTGGTTGTCAGCCTCTGCACCAAAAAACCGAGTGATGATATCCTCTATGAGGCCTTTGAAAAGAGCATAGAGGGCGAAATAAAATAAAAAACGACTTTTCAGTTTAGGAGCTTAAAATAATGATTTGGTCAAAAGAAGAAACCCTTTCGAGAAAAGAAATTGAAGAGCTGCAACTTGAGCGACTCAAGGAAACCGTTAACCGTGTTTACGAAAAGGTTCCCGCATATGCCAAAAAAATGGATGAGGCAGGAGTTAAGCCCGAGGATATAAAAACCCTCGCCGACCTTGCAAAACTTCCGTTTGTAACCAAACAGGATATGCGCGATAACTATCCCTTTGGTCTTTTTGCAGTAGAAAAGGATAAATTGGTTCGCATCCATGCATCGAGCGGAACAACCGGCAAGCCTACCGTTGTTGGCTATACCCAAAACGATTTGGAAACCTGGACCGAATGCGTTTCGCGTATCGCTTGTATGGGCGGTGCGAGCGCGGGCGATGTTGCCCAGATTTGCTTTGGCTACGGAATGTTTACCGGCGCGCTCGGACTTCATTATGGTCTCGAGAAGGTTGGAGCAGCAATAGTTCCTTCCTCAACCGGAAACTCCCAAAAGCAGATTATGTATATGCAGGATTTCGAAACCTCGCTGCTTGTTGCAACCCCCTCGTATGCTCTCCGCCTTGCCGAGGTAGCAAGAGAGATGGGGCTTGATCCGCAAAAGGATTTAAAGGTTAAAATCGCTCTTGTCGGCAGCGAGCTTCTTACCGATGCCATGCGCGATGAAATGCATAAGTATTGGGGCGAGGATTTGCTTATAACCTCGAACTACGGTATGAGCGAGCTTATGGGCCCCGGTGTTTCGGGCGAGTGTCTCGAGCATTGCGGAATGCATATAAACGAGGATTATTTCATTCCCGAAATAATCGATCCCAAAACCGGCGAAGTCCTCCCCGCGGGCGAGCAGGGTGAGCTTGTTATAACCTGCATCAAAAAGGATGCGCTCCCGCTCATTCGCTATAGAACAAAGGATATAACCCGCCTTTTCTATGAGCCATGCAAATGCGGAAGAACCTTCTGCCGAATGGAAAACCTTTCGGGCAGAAGCGATGATATGCTAAAGATTCGCGGAGTAAATGTATTCCCGAGTCAGATCGAAGAGGTAATCCTTAGTGTCGAGGAATTAGGTCCGCATTATGAGATCGTTCTCGAGCGCGAGGGCTATCTCGATAAGCTAACTATCCGAGTTGAGCTGGCCCACAGCACCGACTCCTTCTCGGTTTTAGAGAAGATAACCGCAGAGGTTAAGAATAAACTAAAGATTATTCTCGGCTTAGATGCAAAGATCAAATTAGAATCTCCCAATACCCTACAAAGGTTTGAAGGAAAAGCAAAAAGAGTAAAAGATTTAAGGAGAATGTAAAGTGTCGAATAAAACTATTATGCTCGGAAACGAAGCCATAGCAAGAGGTGCTTTTGAGGCAGGAGTAAAGCTATCCAGCGCATACCCCGGAACCCCCAGCACCGAAATCAGCGAATACCTTGCCGCCTATGATGAGGTTTATACCGAATGGGCTCCCAACGAGAAGGTTGCCGCTGAGGTTGCTATCGGCGCATCTATATCGGGAGTTCGCAGTCTTGCCTGCATGAAGCATGTTGGACTCAATGTAGCAAGCGACCCGCTTTATACCTTCTCCTATACCGGTGTTGGCGGCGGATCGGTTATCGTTGTAGCCGATGACCCCGGTCTTGCCAGCTCCCAAAATGAACAGGATACCCGCATGATTGCTCGCGCAGCCCATGTTCCGGTGCTCGAGCCCTCGGATAGCCAGGAAGCCAAAGACTTTATGAAGTTTGGCTATAAAATAAGCGAGGAATATGATACCCCCGTAATCCTCCGCACAACAACCAAGCTTGCCCATTCGCAGAGCGCAGTTGAGCTTCTCCCCCGCGAGGAGGTAGAGGATAAACCCTATGAGCGCAACCTTTCTAAATATGTTATGATGCCCGCATCGGCAATCGGTCGCCATTTAGTTGTTGAGGATAGAGAAATCCGCATGGCAAAGGATGCCAAGAATTTCCCCGTTAATAAAATGGAGATAGCCGATAAAAAGCTTGGTTTCATAACCTGTGGTATCGCATATCAGTATGTTAAAGAGGTTTGCCCGAACGCAAGTGTTCTAAAGCTTGGTCTTGTTAACCCCATCTCCCGCGAGCTTATCGATGAATTCGTAAACCAGGTTGAAGAGGTTTATGTATTCGAAGAGTTAGAGCCGGTTATCGAGGAGCAGGTTCGCGCTTGGGGCTATAATGTTAAGGGCAAAGAGCTCTTCACAAAGCAGGGCGAATATAGCGCAAATATGCTTCGCCGCGTTCTTTTCGGCAAGGATGATATGGTTTATGAAAAGGCCGATGCTCCCGCTCGTCCTCCCATCCTTTGCCCGGGTTGCCCGCATAGAAGCGTATTCTCGGTTTTAAATAAACTAAAGATTCATGCAGCAGGCGATATCGGCTGCTATACCCTTGGCGCAGTAGCACCCTTGAGTGTTATCGATACAACCATTTGTATGGGCGCCTCCATTTCCTCGCTTCACGGAATGGAAAAGGGAAGAGGCAAGGACTTTATAAAGAATTGGGTTGCCGTTATCGGTGATTCAACCTTCCTACATACAGGTATAAACTCGCTTATCAATATGGTTTATAACAAGGCAACCGGAACTGTTATGATTCTTGATAACAGAACAACCGGCATGACCGGACATCAGGAGCATGCCGCAACCGGTAAAACCCTAAAGGGCGAGGAAACCTATGCCATCAACCTCAAGGAGCTTTGCCATGCAGTTGGTGTTGAGCGCGTTATCGAGGTTAACTCCTTCGATACCGCCCGCCTCGAAGAGGTGCTTAAGGAGAGCGTAAACGGTGATACCTTAACCGTTATTATCGCAAAATCCCCCTGCGTTCTTCTAAAGGGTCAGAAATTCCCGAATGTATGCAAGGTTGATGCCGATGCCTGCAAAAAGTGCGGCGCCTGCATGAAGATTGGCTGCCCCGCAATGACCCGTGATGAAAACGGCAAGGTAAAGATTGATGCAACCATGTGTAACGGTTGCGGACTTTGCCAGAACTATTGTAAATTCGGTGCTATCGGAAAGGTGGAGAGATAACATGACTAAAAATATTATGATTGTTGGTGTTGGCGGTCAGGGAACTCTCCTTACCAGCCGAATTATAGGAAAAGCCGCTATGGCAAACGGCTGCGATGTTAAAATTTCCGAGGTTCACGGAATGGCGCAGCGCGGCGGTAGTGTTGTAACCTTTGTTCGCTTCGGCGATAAGGTTAATGAGCCGGTTGTTGAAGAGGGTCAGGCCGATGTTGTTATCGCCTTTGAGCGCCTCGAGGCTCTCCGCTATGCCCACTATCTTAAAAAGGATGGCGTGCTTATCGTAAACGATTGCCGAATCGACCCCATGACGGTTGTAATCGGCGCAAAAACCTATCCCCAAGAAATTCTAAAAACCCTTGAAAAAGACCATTCGGTTTATGCCATCGATGCCCAGGCAATTGCGCTTGAGCTCGGAAACAGCAAGGTTCTCAACTCTGTTGTTCTCGGCTATGCTGCAAAGCATATCGGCTTTGAAAAGCAGTCTTGGCTCGATACCGTTTCCGCAACCGTTCCCGCAAAGACTATCGAAATAAATCAAAAAGCCTTTTTAAGCGGATACGATAAATAACTCCTCGAAAGGAAAACACCTATGATTTGGAATGAAACAAAGGAATGTATGAGCCGCGACGATATGAAGGCCTTGCAGAGTGCAAGACTCGTTAAGCTCGTAGATTATGTTTATCATAATGTAGAATTTTATCGCAAAAAGATGCAGGCAGTAGGTCTCATGCCCCATGATATCAAGGGCATCGAGGATATAACCAAGCTGCCCTTTACAACCAAGGATGACCTCCGCGACAACTATCCTTTTGGACTTTTTGCGGTTCCCAATTCCGAGATTGTAAGAGTTCATGCATCGAGCGGAACAACCGGCAAAGCAACCGTTGTTGGCTATACTCGCCACGACCTTGATATTTGGTCGGAATGTGTTGCAAGATGTATGTCGATGGCAGGTATAACCAAAAACGATGTTATCCAAATCGCCTATGGTTACGGACTTTTCACCGGCGGCCTTGGCGCACATGATGGCGCTCAAAAAATCGGTGCAACCGTTGTTCCGATGAGCACAGGTAACTCCCAAAAGCTAACAACCATGATGGTTGATTTCGGAGCAACCGCCATCGCCTGCACACCCTCGTATCTACTCCATATCTCCGAGGTTTTAACCGAGGCAAATCTGCTCGATAAAATCAAGCTAAAAACCGCCATCTGCGGTGCAGAGCCCTGGACCGAGAAGATGCATAAGGAAATCGAATCCCGCCTTAACATCAAGGCATTCGATATTTATGGACTCAGCGAGATTATGGGACCCGGTGTTGCATGCGACTGCGAATACCATAAGGGACTCCATGTTTGCGAGGATCATTTCTATCCCGAGGTATTAGACCCCGAAACTCTAATGCCGGTTGCCGATGGTGAGCTTGGCGAGCTTGCATTCACAACCCTCACCAAGGAAGGCATCCCGCTCATTCGTTATAGAACCAAGGACCTAACAAGCATCGATCATTCGGTTTGCGAATGTGGAAGAACCAGCGCTCGAATCTCCCGCTTCAAGGGTCGTGTTGATGATATGCTTATCATCCGTGGCGTAAATGTATTCCCGAGCCAGATCGAGGCAGCTCTCGTTAATGTCGAAGAGGTAACTCCACACTACATGATGATCGTTGACCGCGTAAATAACCTCGATACCCTCGAGATTCAGGTTGAGCTCGACCAGAAGTATTATTCCGATGAGGTTAGAGTTCTCGAAGGTCTTAAAAAGAAGATCGGTCATGTTATTCAGCAGGCACTTGGCATCAATGCAAAGATTAAGATTGTTGAACCGCAGTCGTTGGTTAGAAGCCAGGGCAAAGCAGTTCATGTTATTGATAACCGTAAGTTATATTAATTTGATGATTAAAGGAGAGAAATATTATGTTTGCTAAGCAGTTAACCGTTTTTATCGAAAATCGTTCCGGAAGACTTTCCGAGGTTTTAAGTGTTCTTAAGGATAATAATGTAAACATTCTGTCCCTAAGCCTTGCAGATACAACCGAGTTCGGTCTTCTTCGCTTGATTGTTGATAATGCCGCAATGGGCAAGGAAAAGTTAACCGAAAACGGCTTCTCCTCTTTGCTTTCCGAGGTTTCCATCATCGAGATTCCCCATAAGGTTGGTAGCCTTCAGGAACTTTTAAAGGCTATTGATGATAATGGTGTTAATATTGAATATATGTATGGTCTTTCGATCGAATCTGATCAGGCATATGTTGTGCTAAAGGCATCCAATATCGAAAAGCTAACCGAAATCTTAAAGGAAAACAATATTCGCATGCTTTCCTGCGATGATCTTTCGAAAATCTAAGAGATAAAAAGGGCAGGTTAAATAATGTCATACAATCAAAAAATGTTCGGGCTTGGAAGCAAGCGTTCGATCATTAGAGAAATTTTTGAATATAGCAAAGCGCGTGCAGCCGAGATAGGCGCCGATAAGGTTTTCGATTTCAGTCTCGGAAATCCGAGCGTTCCCGCTCCTTCGGATGTAAATGATGCTATCCGCGAGCTCCTCGATACCAAAAATTCGGTTGCCCTTCATGGCTATACCTCGGCACAGGGCGATTTAGGTGTTCGAACCGCTATTTCTGATAGTATAAACGAGCGCTTCGCGGTTGGAATGAACCCCAACCTTATCTATATGACCTGCGGCGCAGCGGCATCGCTTTCCATCTGCCTTCGCGCAGTAATCGAGGATGGCAGCGCCGATGAGTGCGTTGTTTTCGCCCCGTTCTTTACAGAGTATCGCGTATTCATCGAAAATGCGGGCGGCAAGGTTGTTGTAAGCACTCCCGTTGCCGACTCACTTCAGATCGATGTTGCCGATTTCGAACGGAAGATAACCCCAAATACCAAGGCGGTTATCATCAATTCGCCCAACAACCCGAGCGGTGTTGTTTATTCGGAGGAAACCATTATCGCCGTTGCCGAGGTTTTATCTCGCAAGTCCGAGGAATACGGCAAACCCATCTACCTCATCGCCGATGAGCCCTATCGTGAGCTGGTTTATTCCGATGTAACCGTTCCGTATATCATGAACTATTATGATAATACCCTCGTTTGCTACTCCTATTCTAAATCCCTCTCGCTTCCGGGCGAGCGCATCGGCTATATTGCCGTTTGCCCTAAAATGGACGACTGCGCTAACCTTTATCTCGCAGTTTGCGGAGCAGGAAGATCGCTCGGCTATGTTTGTGCTCCGAGCCTTTTCCAGCAGGTTATTGCCCGCTGCCTCGATGCCAAGGTGAATATCGATGCCTATAAAGAAAACCGCGACCTTCTTTATAATAATCTAACCGCCTATGGCTTCGATTGCGTTAAACCCGATGGAGCTTTTTATCTATTCCTCAAAGCACCGAACGAGGATGCATTCGCTTTCTATGAAAAAGCAAAGGCGCATGAGATTTTGGTTGTTCCCTGCGATGATTTCGGTCTTCGCGGATATGTTCGAATCGCATATTGCACCTCTAAGGAAACCGTTTTAGGTGCGCTTCCTGCATTTGAAGCTCTTGCAAAAGAATATTCATTCTAAATAAAAAAACCGATAGCGGGAAAATGCCGCTGTCGGTTTTTGTTATCTCTTTCTAATTTTTTACCCTCTTATGCAATCCCGTTGAAATTTTGGAGTATTTATGGTATATTTTTCTTAGAAAAACAAAGGGATGTGGTTTTATGAAATATAAGTTTATGAGATACCCCGATGGAAAAACAAAGGCCGTAACCTTCAGCTATGATGATAATGATCGTGCCGACCTTCGCATGCGCGATATCTTTGATAAATATGGCATGAAATGCACCTTTAACGTAACCTCCTATAGCGCTACAAACGGAAAAGGTCTTTCTACCGATGAACTCAAAGAGAGCATAGAAAAGGGTCATGAAATCGCAATCCACGGCGCCAGCCATGCCGCCCTCGGAAACCTTCGCCCCATCGATGGAATTCGCGAGGTTTTGGAATGCCGCAGAATATTAGAGCGCGAGCTGTCGCTAATAATTCGCGGCTTTGCCTATGCCGATAGCGGAATAGGAAAAATGGTAAACGGCGCAAGCTACGGCGATATAAAGAACTACCTCACCGATTTGGATATTGCCTATGCGAGAACACTCAGCGGCGATAACGACCGCTTCCTTATGCCTACCGATTGGCATGCTTGGATGCCTTCGGCCCATCATACCAACCCGAGCATTATGAAGTTTATAGAAAAGTTTGTTTCTATCGATGTTGATAAATGCTATTGCGGCGAGCGCCATCCCCGACTTTTCTATATTTGGGGTCATAGCTTCGAGTTTAATAACAGTAATAATTGGGAGCTTTTAGAGGAAATCTGTGCCGGTCTTGCAGATAAGGATGATACCTGGTATGCAACCAACATCGAGATTTATGACTATGCAAAAGCATACGAAAGCCTTCAGTGGTCGGTTGATAATACCCGCGTTTATAACCCGAGCCTTAAAACCGTTTGGTTTGATATAGATGGAAAGCTTTATAGTATCGCCTCGGGTGAAACCCTGGTTATTTAGGAGAAAATTATGAAAACCTTAGATAAAAAAGAAATTATAATCGCTCTTGAGAACGATGAAATTTATAAAATCGAAAATGGTGTTGTTGTTCGCGATGTAACCCTGCCGCTCGGAATAGGGGAGGAGGTTATGGTTGCCCATCTCAACGATATCCATTTCAATTATTGCAACCAGGCCGATTTTGATAATGGCGACCCCGTTCTGCTTAGCACCTACGAATACCGCAAGTGGCTCGCCGATGCCGCATCGGTCCCAATGCTTCGCCGCTGCCTCGAGGTAGTCTCCGATGCCGACCAATATGTTTTCAACGGCGATACTTTTGATTATCTCTCCGAAGGCGCAAAAGAGCTTATGGATAACGAGATTTGGAACAAAATCGATGGTGCTATTGCAACCATCGGCGGTCATGAGCGCGCCGTTCAGATGCAGGGCAAGGTTCCCGAAACAAATACCATTGAGGACCGCTATAAAATTCTCGAAGAATATTGGCGCCATGACATTTATTATTATTCTCGCCTTATAAAGAATAAGGTTTTGGTTGTTGGCTTTTGCAACGACCGCGCATATATAACCAAAGAATCGCTCGAAAAGTTCAAGGCGGATATAAAAATGTGTCGCGAAAACGGCTGTTATATCCTCATGTTCGCTCATGAGCCGATTGTAACCCATAACCCCGATCATAAGAATTATTCGGTCGATAGATTTATGACTATTGGCGACCCCTCGGGTTCTCCTTGGGATTTCTGCGAAGGATTTATGCTCGGCGGCTCGCGCGGCGATGAAATCTCGCATGAATTTTATGATACCATCGTTAATAATGCCGATGTTGTTCGCGGATTCTTTGCAGGCCATTATCATAATGATATGCATCTTGATATAAATGCAAAGCTCCCCGATGGAACCGATACCATAATCCCGCAGTTTGTTTCAACCGCACTTGCATATGGCGCGGGTCATGTTATGAGAATTCTCGTAAAATAAAAATATACCACCCCGTTTATATATTATATATATAAACGGGGTAATTTTTTGTTGACAAAATTCGCCTTTTGTGGTATTATATTTTTGTTCACAAAGTGAACCGTTTAAGGCGAAAGGAGGTATCCCCTTGGCAGAAACAACTCGTGAAGACAGGCTGCTGCGAGCATGGGTAAAACTTTCGGGCATACTAAAAAATAACCGAATTACCAAAGGCCTTATGTATAACGAGGCAACGGTTATGCTTTTGGTTTACAACCGATATATGGAGGATGGCGAAGGTCTCATCTCGGTAAAAGAGATTATAAAAGAAACCAATATGCTAAAATCCCTTGTAAACCGAACCCTAAACTCGCTCGAGAAAAAAGGTCTTATATTAAGATTGCGGGGCGAGGGCGACCGCCGAATGTTATATATTAAATGCGTTAAAGAAAAGTTGGATGTTTTCCTTGCGGTGCATCGTTCATCCCTTAAGGTTGCAAACGGTATTATAGAAATCATCGGCGAAGAGGATGCCGAAAACTTTATTCGCATTGTTAAAAAAATTGAGGGTGCAGGCTATAGCCTGTAGATATAAAGGAGAAGTTATGATTAAAATACTTGTAGATTCATCATCGGATTGCAAAAAAGAGAGCGGACTTTTTGATTATTTTGCTCCCATTTCAGTAACCATCGATGGCAAAAACTATAAGGATGGCATCGAGCTTGATGCCGATACCTTTTATGAAATTCTAACAAGCTGCGGCGATTTCCCCCAAACCGCTCAGCCCTCCATTCAGGATCTTCTCGATGTATTCGAGGAGGTAAAGGAATCGGGCGATGAGCTTATCTATTTTGCGCTTTCCTCGGCACTCAGCGGAACCTATCAGGTTGCCTGTCTCGCAAAGGATATGGCAGAATATGATGGAATCCATGTATTCGATACCAAGGCCGCAACCCATATGATCGGCGTTTTGGTTGATTATGCCAAAAAGCGTATAGCCGAGGGCGCATCGGCAGCCGAAATTGTTTCCGAATGTGAATCCCTCCGTCAGAGAATTAAAATCTATGCGGGACTCGATACTCTTGAGTTTCTCCGCCGCGGCGGTCGTCTCGGCAATGCTTCGGCAGTAATCGGCAGCCTCGCAAAAATTAAACCCATCATAACTGT
>JAZOXC010000184.1:0-4137 GCA_045659535.1 Acutalibacteraceae bacterium | reverse complement strand
TGGTGTTTGTGCTATAAGTTCTTTGGGTAGGTCATAGAAAAAGTCGCTTTTTTTCATAAAAAAATATCTCTCCGCTTATTAATGTTTGACAAACATTTAATAGAATGATAAAATAAGTTGATTTAATAAATATTATTATATTGCAAAAGGCGATTATATTCAACTGTTTTTTGCACCGTGAAAGGATCGAATCTGTATGAAAAAGTATAATGTTGGTATTGTTGGCGCAACCGGTATGGTTGGTCAGCGCTTTGCTATCCTTTTAGCAGAGCATCCGTGGTTTGAGGTTAAGTGCCTTGCTGCAAGTCCTCGTTCTGCCGGAAAGACCTATGAGGAAGCCGTTGGCAACCGCTGGGCAATGACCGTTCCAATGCCTGAGAAAATGAAGGATATGATGGTTTATGATGCAGTTGCTGATATCGATACCATTACCTCGATGGTTGATTTCGTTTTCTGCGCTGTTGACATGAAGAAGGATGAAATCCGTGCTTTAGAAGAAGAATATGCAAAGCACGAGTGCCCTGTTGTTTCCAATAACAGCGCCCATCGTTTCACCCCCGATGTTCCGATGGTTATACCCGAAATCAATGCAGAGCATATAAATATTATTGAGGCACAGCGCAAGCGTCTTGGAACCAAGCGCGGATTTGTTGCCGTTAAGTCCAACTGCTCTCTCCAGAGCTATGTTCCTGCCATCTTCCCGCTTTCCGATATGGGCGTTGAGAATGTTCTCGTTTGCACCTATCAGGCAATTTCGGGCGCAGGCAAAACCTTCGAGAGATGGCCTGAAATGATCGATAATGTTATTCCCTTTATTTCGGGCGAGGAAGAGAAATCCGAGCAGGAGCCTTTAAAGATTTGGGGACATATCGAAGGCGATAAGATCGTTAATGCTACTACCCCGAAGTTTACCGCACAGTGCTTACGTGTTCCGGTATCTGATGGTCATATGGCTGCTGTTTTCGTTTCCTTTAAGAAGGCTCCCGAGAAGAGCGAAATCTTAAAGGCATGGCGCGAGTTCAAGGGTAAGCCCCAGCTTTTGGGTCTTCCGAGCGCTCCGAAGCAGTTCCTCAACTACTTCGAAGAGGATAACATGCCGCAGACCAAGTTAAATCGTAACCTCGAGAATGGTATGGCTGTTTCTATCGGTCGTTTACGCGAGGATACTCAGTATGACTATAAGTTTGTTTGCCTCTCGCATAATACCTTGCGTGGTGCTGCAGGCGGTGCTGTTCTTTTGGCAGAGCTTCTCTGTGCCGAGGGTTATATCGACTAATATAACCGATTTTTTACTCGGAGTGAAAATTTTTGAAAAAACTGATTTTCAAGGGCGCAGCAACAGCGATTGTTACGCCTATGAACGATGATGGTTCAATTAATCTTTCGAAAATCAAAGAAGTTACAGAAAATCAGATTTCAGAAAATATTGATGCCTTGATTGCTTGTGGCACAACAGGCGAAGCCTCTACCCTGTCGTCGGATGAACAAAAATCAATTATTAAAGCAGTAGTTGATGCGGCCGATGGTCGAGTTCCGATTATTGCGGGTGCAGGCAGCAATGATACAGAAAGGGCTGTATTCTTGGCGCAGAATGCCGAGGAAGCTGGCGCCGATGCTTTGCTTGTTGTTACTCCTTATTATAATAAAACCTCCCAGCGCGGAATTATCGAGCATTATAATTATATAGCGGACAGCGTTAATATCCCGATAATAGTTTATAATGTTCCCTCTCGAACGGGAGTTACCATTAAACCCGAAACATATAAGGAGCTATCGAGGCATAAAAATATCGTTGCCGCCAAGGAAGCCAGCGGAGATTTAGTTTCTTTGATGCGGGCTATAAATCTTTGCGGCGATGAGCTATATTTCTATTCGGGAAACGATGATATTATTGTTCCGTTTATGTCGGTTGGCGGAGTTGGTGTTATTTCCGTTTTATCCAATATCCTTCCAAACGATGTGCATAATATGTGTTCCCTATGCTTTAGCGGAGATTATAAATCTGCTGCAGAGTATCAACTTAGGTATATGAACCTTATTGATTCTCTATTTTCGGATGTTAATCCAATTCCTATAAAAGCTGCGATGAATAAACTCGGTCTGGGTGTTGGACCGGTTCGTTTACCGCTCTACCAAATGGATGATAAAAACCTAAAGAAATTATCCCTGGAGCTTCAAAAGATTTTTTAATCGGATGTGAAAATTATGACCAATGTTTTATTAAGCGGATGCTTTGGCAAAATGTGTATAACCGTTGCAAATGTTATTGCAGGTAAAGAGGATATGCAGGTTGTTTCGGGCGTTGACATGTGTCGCGATATGACCGCCGCCTTCCCTACTTATACTAATTTTGATGAGGTTCTCGAAAAGCCCGATGTTATTATCGATTTTTCGGATCCTTCGAATCTTTCGGATTTGCTTTCGTTTGCGCTTAAAAATAATGTTCCTGCTGTTATCGCAACAACCGGATATACCGCTGAGCAAATCGCAGAGATTAAAGCTGCATCAAAGCAGATACCCATTTTCTTCACATTTAATATGTCGCTTGGCGTTAATGTTCTTTGCTTGCTTGCAAAAAGCGCGGCAAAGATTTTGGGTGATGATTTTGATATCGAGATTATCGAAAAGCATCATAACCAAAAAATTGATGCTCCGAGCGGAACTGCAATTATGCTCGCAGATGCCGTTAATTCGGTTTTCTCGTGTGAGAAGGAATATGAGTATGACCGCCATGTAAAACGCGAAAAACGCAAAAAAAGCGAAATTGGAATGCATTCTGTTCGCGGCGGAACTATTGTTGGCGAGCATGATGTTATTTTCGCAGGAAACGATGAGGTTATAACCCTTTCCCATTCTGCTCAGTCGAAAGCTTTATTCGCATCTGGTGCCGTTAAGGCCGCTGCATTCCTCGCAAATCAGAAACCCGGAATGTATGATATGCAGATGATGCTTGATATGTAATATTAAAACCGACCAATTTTTGGTCGGTTTTATTTTTTTAGTCAGTATCTAAAACTTTGCGGTTTTCGGGTTTTGGAAGACCTTGTGCTATTTTTGGAAAATCATGATCTGAATCAGCGGTTGGCTGGATTTCATAAGTGCCGTATTTGTTAACAAGTTCAAATGAATCTGCCGGGTTTGACATAACGGCGTTTGCCGAAACATCAATTAAAACATCACGTTCTTTTTTCTTTTTATTCTTATCCATTATATATCTCTCCTCCTATATTATTATCCCGCGTTTTGTCAATAAAATAAGTTGTGGCATATAATAATTTTGAAGGTTGGTGATTTTATGCCCTTTGATGACCGCGAACTTTTGGCAAGAATGGTTCAGTGTGAAGCGGGTGGCGAAGGTGAAGATGGAATGAAGGCTGTTGCAACCGTTATAATGAATCGAGTTAGAGTCGGCGGTGGCGAATATCTGCGAACCGGCAACGGCAACCTTCAAAGAGTTGTTATGCAACCCGGACAATTTGATTGTGCAATGACTGTAAAGGGCGGTGTTGCAAATTCGCAAAACATATATAATATGTCGCCGGAGCCTATGAATTATGAGGTTGCCGATTGGGCGCTTGCCGGAAATGTATTCTCCCCTGTTGGCGACTGCCTATGGTTTTATAATCCGTTTTCGGGCGGTTGCAGAGGAGCCTTTCCCGGTAATTCGGGAGTATTCCATGTTAGGATAAACAACCATTGCTTTTATAGACCTACAGAAGCATATTACTACACATAATAAGGTGATATTTTGAATAACGGAAATTACGGTTCGATGAATAATAACGGAAATTGGAGTGGATCAACTTGGGGTGATTCGGGAAACACACTTTATGGCACTATTGCTCCGCAACAGCAAATGATGCAGCCGAGTCAGATGAATGAATCCGAGCAAAGGGTTATGCTGCCATCGGTTGATGTTAGAACCGGCTCGCCACAGGCGATAAGCATTTATGCGGCCGAGGATAATATGCCCGAAACGATGACAAACACCGCATATATCCCCGCTTATCTCCGTCATCAAATTGGAAGATGGATGAGGATAGAGTTTCTTATCGGAAACATATTGGAAGAAAAGGTTGGACAGCTTTTAGATGTTGGGGCAAGCTATATAATTTTAAAAATGCTCGAACCATCAAC
>JAZOXC010000183.1:0-1684 GCA_045659535.1 Acutalibacteraceae bacterium | reverse complement strand
CCATTGCAGGATAAAGAACCTCTTCAACGGTGCTCGGAAGTCGATGAATCTCATCAATAAAGAGAACATCACCTTCTTCAAGTCCTGTAAGCAATGCAACCAAATCACCCGGGATTTTAATTGCGGGACCGGATGTTATGCGGATGTTTACTCCCATTTCGCGGGCAATGATGCCTGCAAGCGTGGTTTTACCAAGTCCGGGAGGGCCATAGAGCAAAACATGGTCAATCGGCTCGCGGCGGGCACGAGCTGCCTCGATATAAATGCTTAAATTTTCTTTAACCTGCTCCTGACCGATATATTCGGTTAAAGCACGAGGACGAAGTGAAAATTCGCTTTCATCGATGTTGTTAACATACTGAGGAGCAACTATTCGGTTTTCAAAATCAAAATCTTCCATCATAATCGCACCTACCTCGATAATGTTTTAAGGGCTTCCCTAATGAGCATTTCGGTGCTCATTTCGGGGTCAAGTTTTCCAACTGCCAGAGATGCTTCGCTTCTTGTAAATCCAAGCGACATTAATGCATCAATAGCATCTTTTGTATTGGTGCGGTCGGCTGCAGCCGCAACACCTGCAAGTGCAGGCAGCTCCGCATTCGAAGCGCCAACCTTATCCTTTAACTCGAGTATAATTCTGTTAGCAAGTTTAGGACCAACACCCGAAGCCTTGGAAAGCGATTTTGCATCGGCACTTGCAATAAATAACGAAACCTGCTCGGGCGAGAATTCAGATAAAATAGCAATTCCGATTTTGGAACCAACACCGTTTACCGATGTTATAAGCTTAAAGCAAGAAAGTTCAGCCTCGGTAGCAAAACCATAAAGGTCAAGGGCATCCTCTCTAACCGAGAGATGGGTATATAAAAACACTTCGCTGCCGAGTTTCGGGAGGGTTCCTATTGTTTTAAGGGTTGTAAAGCAGCGCATTCCAACGCCGCCACACTCAACAACTACCGATTGAGTATCGGAACCGATTAGTTTTCCTCTTAAAGAAGCTATCATATTTTACCTCCCTAAATTTAATCTTCCAAGTCCGGAAGCATTATAGCCATGACAAATGGTTAGTGCCAAAGCATCGGCTGTATCATCGGGTTTGGGTACAGATTTTAGCGATAACATTTGTCTTGTCATTTCCATAACCTGAGCCTTTTGCGCTCTGCCATAACCTGTAACCGATTGTTTAACCTGAAGCGGGGTATATTCGTATGCGGGCAGCTTTTTAAGTCTTGCCGCCAACATTATAACTCCCCTTGCTTGGGCAACATCGATTGCGGTTGTTGTATTGGTGTTGAAAAAAAGTTTTTCTATTGCCAAGGCATCGGGATTATGCTTTTCTATAATCGAGGTTATGCCGGCAAATATCATCTCAAGTCGCGCCGAAAAATCGGTTTTTGCGGGGGTTGTAACTGCTCCATATTCAAGGGGAATAAACTTGTAATTTTCGTATTTAACAACGCCGTAACCGATGGTTGCATATCCGGGATCTATCCCTAAAATAATCACAAAACTCCCCCTTATACATTAGAATATAAATATTCAATTTAGTATATCACAAACGGCGGCTTAGAGCAACTGTTTTTAGCAATATTTTTTATAAAAAACTTTTAAAATTTTTTTGCGAGCATTTACGAGAAAAAACGAGCATTTACGAGAAAAAACGAGTTATTCAAACTTGGAATTC
>JAZOXC010000182.1:0-2413 GCA_045659535.1 Acutalibacteraceae bacterium | reverse complement strand
GGCGGTAAGGTAGCCGTAGGAAAGGGTGCCTTCCTGATAGGGTGCGGTGCTGCAAAGGTCGGGAGCCATATCGCAGGGCGCAACATTGGCATAGCCGCAGGTTATCGAGTCGCTCAAAAATTCCATTAGTTTTTCGCGGTTTTCGGGGCGGGGGAGATAGTTGCCGCAAAACTCGATATCAATAGCGCTTGCGGGTCCGCGCTCACCTTCGCCTTGGCGAAGAACCTTAATATTATATTCGCCGTGTGGGAGCTTTTCAGCGAGCGGAATGCGATAGCGCCCTTTTATGTCGGTTGGATAGTCATGCGCGATTTTGCGGATTTTCTCGCCGTTTATATAAACCGAAAGGAAAAGCGGCTGCGCGGAAAAACTCTCGATCAGAAGATAGATATCTCCCGAAAGCTCCGCCGCGAATTCAAAACCCGATGCGGTCCAGTCGAGGGCAATACCCTCGCTGAGTCCATCACGACCATAAACCTTAATAAAATCTTTAAGCATATTAAAACCTCAAAGGAATTACCATAAATCTTTGTTTGCAGTAGAAACAGCAACAGCGCCGCTCTCGATAGCTGCGCGCACCTCTTCGGCGGTTTCTATGAGTCCGCCCGCGATAATCGGAATATCGGTGCAGGAGCAGAAACGGCGGATAACCTTCGGAATAACGCCGGGCATTATCTCGATATACGAGGGATGATAATTGCCTGCGGCATTGGCAGAGGTTTGGGTTGCCTGCGAATCGATCGAGAATATGCGCTGAACGGTAGGAATATTATGCTCTCTTGCGGCGCGAATAATGCCGGTTCGGGTGCTGATAATGCCATCAACACCGAGCTTTGCAAGATATGCAACACCTGCGCTGTCGCGACCGATACCCTCCGACATATCAAGATGGATAAAGAGCTTTTTGCCGGCTCTTTTGGCTCGGTTTATCGAGTCCTCAACCGTCATGATATTGGAGCATAAAAGAAAGATGCAGGAGGCCGAGCTCGAAAGCGCTGTGCAAAATTCCTCCTCGGTACGAACGGCGGCAATGATTTTTTTGTTTCCGAAATCATTCATTTTTTAAAAAACACATCCTTTTCGTAATCCGTGCATCTCAATATCTCCGCACATTAAAATTTTAACATAGAGTGGGGAGGGGTGTCAAGCGGTCATATTCTTATAATATTTGCGAGAATACCGCTCTCTTCGAGGTCGATTATGGCATAGCTGTCGTATCCTGCGCCCTTGCCGATCGACCCGGGATTTATGATATAAAGCCCATCAAGATAGGTGCTTTCGGGAATATGGGTATGCCCATATAAAACGAGGTCGATATCGTTATCCTTGGCATAAGAAATCAGCCGATCTGTTCCCGATTTAACCGAAAACTCATGTCCATGGGTATAAAGAATTTTGCGCCCCGCAAGGTTAACCGTTTTAGTACCTTTGCCAAAGAGCGAAAAATCGCAGTTCCCCATAACCGAATAAATTTTTCGGTCGGGGAAAAGGGTTTCGATATCCTCTATATCCGAAATCTTGTCGCCAAGGAAAAATATATGCTCGACCTCGGGGTGTTCAAAAATCGCCGCCTCAATACGGCTGCCCCTGCCATGGCTATCCGAAAAAACGAGAATTCGCATATTCTATACCTCACAAAATAAGCATATAAATAGTATATATAATAACGGTGGTGATTTCAATGGAAAACGGAAATGTTGATCGCAAAAAACTCATATCCGCGATAGCCGAGCTATCAAAAAACGGCGGACTCAAACGGGCGCTCGCAAATGGAAATTATAACGAGATTTTAGCCTCGTTGCCAAAGGATAAGGCCGATGAGCTGTCGGCACTTATGAGCGATAGCGCCGCCCGCGAAAAGCTTTTATCCTCGCCGCAGGCAAAGGAGCTTTTAAAAAGGTTTGGAAAAAATGAATGAAAATAACCTTGCCGATAAGATTTCCGAGCTGCTAAACGACCCTGCGGGGATGTCGCGCATCGAGGAAATGGCCGAAAAATTGCTCGGAGGCCAAAAGGGCGGCGAAGAAAAGGCGGATAATATCGACCTGTCGGGGATCGATATCGGTCGGGTGTTGTCGGCTTTTAGGGGTGCCGAGCCCGATGACCGAAGCCGACTGCTTTTGGCGCTTCGCCCCCATCTCTCGCCCTCGCGGCGCGATAGGGTAGATAAGGCGGTAAAGCTGCTGCGATTGATAAGTGTTATGCCGCTGCTTAAAGAAAGCGGACTTTTGCACGAGTTTTTATAAAAAAGGGGTGTAGGCATGGAGAATAAAGGCGATTTTTTCGCGTTTTCGGGTCCGCCAAAGGCTCCAGATTTTATAAAAATGCGCGACCCTCGACCGCCCGAACCCAAAAAACCGCCGCCAAACGAGCCCCCAAAAAAGCCGCCGCCCCGCAAGGGCTTCGATCTGCT
>JAZOXC010000181.1:0-7089 GCA_045659535.1 Acutalibacteraceae bacterium | reverse complement strand
ATGTCCGGACATATATTTCTTCCTCTCATCTTAAATCAAGCATTTAGTATTTTATCATATATTAACTAAAACTTCAAGTATTATCCTGCAGCTCAAGTGCGGTAATGCAGAGTTTTTCGAGGTCGGAAATCGAACTGATTTCGCCGCATTGTTTTCGAAGCGAAGCGGCGCCGCGAATACCCTTTAGATACCAGGCGGCATGCTTTCGCGATTCCAAAATAGCGGTTTTGGGATCTTTATATTCCATCATCATTTCAACCTGGCGCATCATGGTTGAAAGGCGCTTTGCAAGGGGCGGGTCGGGAAGGACTGTTTCGCTATCGAGATAGGCATTTATCTGCGAGAAGACCCAAGGTGAACCCATAGCACCACGACCAACCATAAGAAAATCGCAGCCTGTATATTCGAGCATTTTTGCGGCATCGGCAGGAGTTACGATATCGCCGTTTCCGATAACGGGGATTTTTACCGCGTTCTTTACATCCCTTATTATATCAAGGTTAACAGGGGGAGCATACATCTGCGCCCTGGTTCTGCCATGAACGGTTATTGCGGCGGCGCCCGCGTTTTCGCAACGCTTTGCAACCTCGACCGCGTTTATATTATCGGCATCCCAGCCCGAGCGGATTTTAACCGTTACGGGCAAATCAACAGCCTTTACAACCTTTTTTACTATCGCCTCGGCAAGCGGCGGATTTTTAAGAAGAGCGCTTCCCCCACCGTTTCCTGCCACCTTTGGAGCGGGGCAACCCATATTTATATCAATAAAATCGGGCTCGCCCTTGGCAGCCTCTATAGCGGCTGCCGCCATAATATCGGGGTCGTTTCCGAATATTTGAACCGCTATCGGGCGCTCCGAATCATGAACCGACATTAGGGTTTTTGATTTGCGGTCGCCCATGCTGATACCCTTTGAACTAACAAGCTCGCTAACGGTATAAGCGGCACCAAACTCGCGGCAAAGTTCGCGCATTGCCCTATCGGCAACACCCGCCATCGGAGCGAGTGCGGCATGGCCTTTTATCTCCAAATTTCCTATCTTCATTATATCACCAAAAACATTATACCATATATCTTTCTATTTTTCAAAAACTAATGACAAAAGGATTTATTTTTGGTATAATAAGGGTTGGTGATATATATGAAAATGTTGGCTATTGATGGAAACAGCGTTATAAATCGTGCGTTTTACGGAATCAGACTGCTCTCTACGAAGGACGGTCGTTTTACCAATGCCATTTTTGGATTCACAAACATCCTGCTGCATCTAATCGAGGCAGAGAAGCCCGATTGCATAGTTGTTGCATGGGATATTAAAAAGCCAACCTTTAGACATAATATGTTTGCAGATTATAAGGCAGGTCGCCATGCCATGCCCGATGAACTGCGCGAGCAGATTCCGAGAATGAAGGAGCTTGTTACCCTGCTCGGTCATACCTCGATCGAATGCGAGGGCTATGAGGCCGATGATATTTTGGGAACTCTTTCTCGCCTTTGCGAAGAGAGTGGCAACCAATGCGTTATCGCAACGGGCGACCGCGACTCGCTCCAGCTAATTTCAGACAGCACCAATGTTTTATTATCTGCAACCAAGGCGGGACATCCCGAGATTATCCGCTATGATACCGCTGCTCTTTTCGAGAAATATGGTGTTTCGCCCGCAGGAATGATAGAGCTCAAGGCCCTTATGGGCGACAGCTCGGATAACATCCCCGGTGTTGCGGGAATCGGCGAAAAAACCGCAGGCACACTCATCGGCACCTACGGTACAATAGATTATATTTACGAGAATTTAGATGCCCTCGAAATCAAAGAGGGTGTTCGCGAGAAGCTGCGTGCAGGCAAGGAAAGCGCATACCTGAGCCACGCGCTCGGAACCATATGCAAGACCGCTCCCATAAGCGAGGATATCGCGTTTTATGCCGATAAACCGCGAAAAACTGCCGAGCTTATTGCATTTTTATCCGATCTTGAGCTATTTAAAATCATTGATAGGCTCGACCTTTCTGCCGTTGCAACCGAATCGGTTTGCGAGGAGGGAGAATGCTTTGCGGCTGTTGATTTCAAGGATTTTGAGTCTTCTAAAACCCTCGATATCGTATCATTCGAGGATGAAGTTTTTCTATCGAGCGGAAATTGCTGCACCAAGGGTTCTCTCGCCCTCTGCCGCGGTTTGCTCGAAAACGAAAAGATCGAAAAAAGAATTTTTGATTATAAAAACTTTTATAAAAAATGTACCGCAGAGGGTATTGCTCTCGCGGGGGTTTGTTTCGATTCGATGCTCGCGGGATACCTTTTGAGCCCCTCGGCATCGAGCTATGATATTCCCCGCCTTGCGCAGGAATATTCTGCTCCCTATCCGCAGCTTGATACCTCGGATGAGAACATGAAGCTCGCCGCTCTCCATAGCAGTGTTTGTTCGGTATTGGAGCAAAAATTATCCGAAAACGGACAAGATAAGCTTTTATCGACCATTGAGCTTCCCTTGGCTCGCGTGCTTGCTGACATGGAAATCGCAGGTGTTTTGGTTGATACCGATGGCATCCGCGCATATGGCGAAGAGCTCGCCATTCGCACCGCGCAGATCGAAGCCGATATCTATTCCCTTGTTGGATATGAATTTAATCTAAACTCTCCAAAGCAGCTTGGAGTTGCACTTTTTGAGGATTTGGGGCTGCCCGCAAAGAAGAAAACCAAGAGTGGTTATTCTACCAACGCAGAGGTTCTCGAATCGCTCCGCTATGCCCATCCCGCGGTATCGCTGCTGCTCGAATACCGCCAGCTTTCGAAGCTGAAATCGACCTACTGCGATGGACTTTTGAAGGTTGTTCATTCGGATAATCGCATCCGCTCAACCTTTAACCAAACCGAAACTCGAACCGGCAGAATCAGCTCACTCGAGCCGAATTTGCAGAATATTCCGGTTAGAACCGAGGAAGGCAAAAGGTTTAGAAGATACTTCCGCGCAGCAAAGGGCTACCTTCTTTGCGATGCCGACTATTCGCAGATTGAGCTTCGCGTTTTGGCCCATATGGCAGGCGACCAAAATATGATAAATGCCTTTAGAAGCGGTGTTGATATTCATACCTCTACCGCTGCCGAGGTTTTCTCGATGCCCATCAATATGGTTACTCCCGTTATGCGCTCGCGCGCCAAGGCGGTTAATTTCGGCATTGTTTATGGTATTGGCGCATTCTCGCTCTCTAAAGATATTGGAGTTACCCGCGCCGAGGCCGACAGCTATATAAAGAACTATCTTCGCACCTATCCGCAAATAGATGAATATATGAAAAAGACCATCGAAAACGCCAAGCGCGATGGCTTTGTTGTTACCGAATTCGGTCGCCGCCGCTATATTCCCGAGATTGTTTCATCAAACGGAATGATGCGCGCTTTTGGCGAGCGAGTTGCCCGCAATATGCCCATTCAGGGCACCGCGGCCGATATTATTAAAATCGCGATGATTCGCGTTTCGGACCGCCTAAAGGCCGAAAACCTCGATGCTCGACTCATTCTTCAGGTTCACGATGAACTCATAGTTGAGGCCCGCGAGGATATCGCCGATAAGGTTTGCGATATTATTAAATACGAGATGGAAAACTCGGCCAAGATGGCGGTTGCGCTCTCGGTTGATGCCGCATCGGGTGAGACCTGGTTTGAGGCGAAGCAATGAGTAAGGTAGTTTTTATTTGCACGGGAAACACCTGCCGCAGCCCGATGGCTGCAGCGATTTGTTCCCATCTGTTTCCCAATATCGAGGTTTCGAGCGCAGGACTTTTTGCCGATGGGAGCCCCTACTGTGAGAACAGCATAAAGGCGCTCGCCGAAATCGGAATAACCCTTTTGGGCAATTCAAAGCCCTTTTCGCCCGATGATCTTGATGCCGACCGTTTTTTCTGCATGAGCGAATCTCATGCGGGGATGCTTGCATCGATTGGAATTGGTCGCGATAAAATAACGGTTTTGGATATAGGCGACCCCTTTTTGGGGGATATATCGGTTTATCGCAACTGCCGAAGCGAAATCGCCCATAAGATAGCCAAAGAAATGATAGTTATCCGACCGATGACCGAGGATGATATACCCGCGGTTGCAAAAATTGAACAGCAAAGTTTTGCCGACCCTTGGACCGAAGCGGGACTTCGCGAATCGGCCGAAAATGGCGCTTTCTTTGTTGCTGATGCGGATAGCAGAATACTTGGATACATGGGAGCCACCACCGTTTTGGATGAGGCTTATGTTACCAATGTTGCTGTTTTGCCCGAATATCGCGGCTTTGGAATCGGAAGCCTTCTTATTGAAGAGGCGGTTGCTTTTTGCGAGAAAAACGGATTTAGCTTTATAACCCTCGAGGTTCGCGAGAGCAATGCTGCGGCTATTTCGGTTTATAGCAAGGCGGGTTTCAAGCAGATTGGAAAACGCAAGAATTTTTATAGCAATCCAAAAGAGGATGCAGTTTTGATGACAAAGGAGTTCTTAAAGTGATTATTTTAGGAATTGAATCTTCATGCGATGAGACCGCTGCAGCGATTTTATCGGATGGAAAGGTTTTATCGAATGTTGTTGCTTCGCAGATCGAGGAGCATAAAATATATGGCGGGGTTGTTCCCGAGATTGCATCTCGCCGACACAGCGAGGCTATTTCGCAGGTTGTTGAGAAGGCAATTTTGGATGCCGAAATCACCTATGGAGATATTGATGCCGTTGCGGTTACATTTGCTCCCGGACTGATCGGAGCGCTGCTTGTTGGTGTTAATTTCGCAAAGGGTTTGGCTCTTTCGCTCGGCGTTCCGCTTATCCCTGTTCACCATCTTCGCTCGCATGTTGCCGCGAACTACATAGAATTCCCCGAACTCAAGCCGCCGTTTTTATGCCTTTTGGTTTCGGGCGGCAATACCCACATTATCGAGGTTCGCGACTATACCGAGTTTAATATTTTAGGCAGAACCCGCGATGATGCCGCAGGCGAATGTTTTGATAAAACTGCCCGCGCTATGGGTCTTCCCTATCCCGGCGGTGTTAATCTTGATAAGATTGCAACCGTATCCGACCCCAAGAAATACAAGCTTCCAACCCCGCATTCGCCCGATGGAAAATATGATTTCTCCTTCTCGGGTCTTAAAACAGCAGTTATAAATCTTATTCATAATGCTGAACAAAAGGGCGAGAAGATTGATGTTCCCGTTTTAGCAGCTACCGTTCGCGAAAAGGTTTGCGATATGCTAATAGATAAAACTTTGGCTGCCGCCGAGGAATCGGGACTTGAGACCATTGCTTTGGCGGGAGGAGTTTCGGCGAACAGCGAGCTTCGCAGCCGACTTGAAAACGAATGCAAACAAAAAGGCTATGCCTTTTATTGCCCTCCGCTCACCTACTGCGGCGATAATGCTGCTATGGTTGCCATGCAAGCTTTTTATGAGATAAAGAGCGGCAATACCGCAGGCGCCGACCTAAACGCGTTTGCAACCCTTCCTATCGATTACAGAAAATAAAATATTATAAAAAAACAAACCCCCACTCGGTTACCCGAGCGGGGGTTTTAATTTGCTTTAAATCAGCTTATTACTTATAGGAAGGATTCTTCTGTGCACGGCCAAGATACTTGTTAGCCTTGTTGCAAGCAGCCTTCATAGTTGCGCCGTACTCATCAAGAACGGTCTTGATGTTTGCAGCGGTAGTAGTGCTGAGCTTAGAAGTGAGGTTGCCGTAAGCGCTGGTGTCGTAGTAGGTGAGGCAGCCGATTGCAAGGTTCTCGGTGTGAGGTCTCTTAGCATCGGTGATGATCTGCCATACTTCATACATCTGAGCATCCTCGAAGGTAGCCTTCATGCTTCCGAAGGAAGTGTAATCGAAGGACTTGGGATCGATGAAGAAGCGGATGAAGTAAACGCCTGCTGCAACGTTGTTTGCGCCCTTACCAACGCCCCAAAGCTTAGCATTGGAGGGAGTTGCCTTACCTGCAACGGGAACGCAATCAAGAACGGAAGGATCGATGGTGGTGTACCAGTTTGCTTCTACATACATACCATAGGAGATAGCATCGAAGAGACCAACGGTACCGTTCTGGAGACCGGTGGAGTTCCAGCCGCCAACGAGACCATCCTGGTACCACTGAGCGAGCTTCTGCTGATACTTAAGAACGGTAGCATCGCTTAAGTTGCTGGTGTACTGTTTGCCGTCGTACTTAACGAAGTCAACGCCTGCTGCGAGCATGTAGGGGTTGGAGATGGTGTTGGTCTGGATAGAAACACCAACATAGCTGCTGCCCTTCTCGTGAACCTTACGAGCGATGGTTTCAACAGCATCGATGTTCCACTTGCCGGCCTTATAGAGGTCGTAAGGCATGGTGGTAACACCCATTCCCTTTAACTTCTCGGGATAGTAGTAAGTAACATAGCAGGTATCATCGCAATACCAAGAACCTGCGGTGGAAACACCATAGTAGTTGCCGTTAATCTTGTACTGATCCATAACGCCCTTATTCCAGAACGGATCATCTAAACGGAACATCTCGGGATCGATGGGCTCGAGCGAGGTAATAGCGAAGGACGGGAAGTTACCCGAACCAAGGTTAACTACATCGGGAGCATCACCGGAAGAAATGAGCGATGCAAGCTTAGTGATGTAAGCTGCGGAGTTGTTGGGAGTCGAGATGAGGTTAACCTTGATACCGGTCTTCTTCTCGAAAGCCTTAACAAGCTCGGAGTCGGTCTTTATCGGGGGACGCCATAAGAGAACGTCAACGGTAGAACCCTTGAGCTCTGCAGGAATATCCGAATAGGGATCTGCTGCGAAGGTGTAGTTTCCACCGCTGGAGCTGCCACCCTGCTGGTTGTTATTTCCCTGAGCGCCCGAAAGCTGGCTGTTAGTGCCGGTGTTGGGCATTGCGGTACCACACTCGGGGCAGTTGTCGAACTTTTCTGTGGTTTCGTACGCGCAGTTGCCACATACATACCATGTCTCATCCCCGCCGCCGCCGCAAGCTGCGAATAAGCAAGCCATCATAGCGATTGCAAGGAAAAGCGAAGCAAGTTTTAATACATTTGCTTTCATTTTTTCAAAACCTCCATAAATTTTTGTCTGCAAACG
>JAZOXC010000180.1:0-13783 GCA_045659535.1 Acutalibacteraceae bacterium | reverse complement strand
CTATCTATACCGGCTATCTCGGCTCCTTCCGACAGATAGATTTGGTATGCGAAATCATTGATATCCTCCGCGATGAGGATACCTTGGTTGTAGTTGATCCGGTTATGGCCGATCATGGCAAACTCTATCCTATTTTCCCCGAGGATTTTCCGATGGGAATGAAGAAACTTTGCGCCAAGGCCGATATCGTTATCCCGAACCTAACCGAAGCTTGCCTTATGCTCGGAATCGAGTATAAAGCGGGAGTATTCACCGAAGAATATGTTTCCGAAATTTTATATGCCCTTAAAGCCATGGGCGCAAAACTCCCGATTTTAACAGGTGTTTATTTCAATAACGAAAAGCTTGGTGCCGCCGCCCTCGAAAACGGCGAAATCAAGTATTCCTTTGCCGACCGAGTTGATGCTATGTATCATGGAACAGGCGATGTTTTCGGAAGTGCTCTTGTTGGCGCTTTGATGAACGGAAAAAATACCGAAGAGGCCATGAAGATTGCCGCCGAATATACGAGCGGTTGCATCAAGAGAACCAAGGAATTTCAGCCCGGAAGAACCTATGGTGTTGATTTTGAAAACGAGATTCCGAAATATATTAAACTTTTGGGGAAATAAATGAGTATTTACGAGAGAACCGACCTACTGATAGGCGAAGAAAACCGCAAAAAACTTAATAGTTCTCATGTTGCCGTTTTCGGCATCGGCGGAGTCGGCTCGTATGTCTGCGAGGCGCTTGCGAGAGCGGGGGTAGGCGCACTTACCCTTATCGATTCCGACCGCGTTAGCGAGAGCAACATAAACCGCCAAATCATAGCCCTTCATAGTACCGTGGGGCTTGATAAAACTGCCGTTATGAAGGCGAGAATTGCCGATATCAACCCCGAGGCAAGGGTTGAATGCCATAACATTTTTTATGGTCCCGAAACAGCCGAAAACATCGATTTCTCACAGTTTTCCTATGTTGTTGATGCCATAGATTCGGTAACCGGAAAACTTCTCATAATCGAAAAATCAAAGGCGGCGGGAATTCCCGTTTTGTCCTCGATGGGAACGGGTAATAAACTCAATCCCTCTGCCTTTAAAATAACCGATATCAAAAAGACATCGGTTTGCCCCTTGGCCCGTGTTATGCGCTATGAGCTGAAACAGCGGGGAATAGAGGGGGTAAAGGTGCTCTATTCCGAGGAGGAGCCTAAAAAAAGCGGCAGAACCCCTGCGAGCATTTCCTTTGTTCCCTCGGTCGCGGGTCTTATGATAGCAGGCGAAGTAATTAAAGATTTGATAAAAAAGGAATCCTAGCATTCCTTTTTTTATTGCAGTTTTCTAAAATATATGGTAATATAATTTGAATAGTATTAAAAGAGGAGGCGATAATGTGTCTGATAAACGTGCAATTGGTGTATTCGATTCGGGTCTCGGCGGGCTAACCGTTGTAAAAGAACTAAAAAAAGTTCTGCCGCAGGAAACCATCGTTTATTTCGGCGATACCGGTCGAGTTCCTTATGGTAACAAGAGCCGTGATATAATCCGCCGATATGCTCTCCAGGATGAGCGGCTGCTGCTCTCCCGCGATGTTAAACTCATAATCGCCGCTTGCGGAACAGTTTCCTCGGTCGCAAAGGATACCGAAAAAGAGCTTCCCGTTCCGTTTGTCGAGGTTGTGTCTCATGCTGCAGTTGCTGCAGTTGCCGCAACCAAAAACAAAAAAATCGGTGTTATCGGAACTATCGCAACCATCAAAAGCAATGCTCACCGAAACTATATCAAAAACCTAATGCCCGAGGCCGAGGTTTTTGTTAACAGTTGTCCGCTCTTTGTTCCGCTCGTTGAGGAGGGTATAACCTCTAAAAACGATATGATGGCGCTCGAGGCCGCCAAGCGATACCTAAGCCCCATAATGGCCGAGGGAGTTGATACCCTCATTTTGGGTTGTACCCATTATCCCGTCTTAAGCGAGGTTATCCGCGAGGTTTGCGGCAGCGATGTAACCCTTATCAATATGGGCGAGGCAACAGCGCAGTATGTTAAGCAATACTTGAAAGAAAATGATATGCTCTCGGATGCGAAAACCGCCGAGGACACATATCTTGTCAGCGATAAATCCGAGTCCTTCTCCGAAATGGCTCGCAGTCTTTTGGGTCGCGATGATATCGAGGCAGAAACGGTGGATATTGCGAAGATATGAAAAAGGTAAAAATCGAACTCATAACCTCCAATATAACCGAGGATTCTACCGATAACAGCCGCTTTGTTTATGAAGGCGAAATGGAAAGCATAAACGGCGCCGATTATCTGAAATATAGCGAGCTGACCGAAGGAACTCGAATAAATACCATCATCAAAGCAAAAGAAAAAACGGTGGTAATAACCCGAAAGGGCGGTTTTGGAAGTGTTCTCAAAATCGAAGAGGGAAAAACCAACCAAACCGAATACCAAACCCCCTATGGTGCTTTCCCGCTCGCAGTAGTTGGCAAACGATGTGAGAATAACCTGAAAAACGGCAAACTCATAGCCGAATATGTCCTTTTGAGCAACAATGAAATCATAGGAAAAAATAAGATAGATATAACCGTAAAAGAGGTATAAAAATGTCACTTATAGTTAAAAAAATCGAAAATCAAATAAGCGAGATCATCGCTGCTGCCGCAAAGAAGGCAATGGAGAATGGAGAACTGCCCGAAGCAGAACTTACAGCCTATTCCATCGATAAGCCCTCTGATTCCGCGCATGGCGATTTTGCGCTAAACTGCGCTCTGTCTTGGTCGCGTGTTTTTCGCAATGCTCCGCGTAAAATAGCCGAGATTTTAATGGCTAATGCCGATTTTTCGGGCAGCTATATCAGCCGCTATGAAATCGCAGGTCCCGGCTTTATAAATCTCTTTTTATCGGATGAATATTATGCTGATATCGTTCGTGATATCAACGAAAAGGGCGAAAACTATGGTCGCAGCGATATAGGCGAGGGCAAGAGCGTTCTCGTTGAGTTCGTTTCGGCAAACCCAACAGGCCCCATGCATATAGGAAACGCTCGCGGCGGTGCGCTTGGCGATTGTCTTGCTGCTGTGCTCGATTTTGCAGGCTATAAAACCGAGCGCGAGTTTTATATCAATGATGCAGGTAACCAGATAGAAAAATTCGGTCTTTCTCTCGATCTTCGCTATCTCCAAATTTATAAAGAGGGAATAGAGATGCCCGAGGATTCCTATCATGGTGCCGATATCATCGCCCATGCTGAGGCTTTTGCAAAGGAATATGGCGATAGCTTTGTTGAAAAGGAAGAAAAAGAGCGCCGTGCAGCATTAGTTGCCTTCGCACTTCCGAAAAATATTGAGGCCCTGCATGATGACCTTTTAAAATACCGTATAGAGTATGATACCTGGTTTAAAGAAAGCAGCCTCCATCATTCGGGCGAAACCATGCGTATCATCGAAAAGCTCAAGGAGAGCGGTCATACCTATGAAAAAGAGGGCGCTTTATGGTTCTCGGGCGCTGATTTTGGCAGCGAGGACTTTGTTCTCGTTCGCTCAAATGGCTTCCCGACCTATGTAGCCCCCGATATCGCATACCATTATAATAAGCTTGTAACCCGTAATTTTGATAAAGCTATCAACATTTGGGGTGCCGATCATCATGGCTATGTTCCGCGCCTTAAAGCGGCTCTCTCTGCTCTTGGAATCGATGCTTCCCGCCTCGATGTTGTTTTAATGCAGATGGTTCGCCTTGTTAAGGGCGGCGAGGTTATAAAGGCATCTAAGCGCTCGGGAAAGGCCATCACTCTTGTAACCCTTTTAGAGGAAGTTCCGATCGATGCCGCAAGATTCTTCTTTAATCTTCGCGAGCCCAACAGCCATTTCGATTTCGACCTTGATTTAGCGGTTGAGCAGTCTAACCAGAACCCGGTTTATTATGTTCAGTATGCCCATGCCCGCATTTGCAGCATCCTCCGCAATCTCGCCGAAGAGAATATAACTCCCCGCGAGTGCGAAAAGGATGAACTCATGCTCCTAACCGCTCCCGAAGAGCGCGAGCTTATCAATCTCTTGGCTTCGTTCACTAAAACCATCGAGGTTTCTGCAGCAGCATACGACCCCGCAAAGCTAACCCATTATGCAACCGCCGTTGCCGCTCAGTTCCATAAATTCTATAATAACTGCCGTTGTAAGTGCGGCGATGAGAAGCTTATGCAGGCTCGCCTTTCGCTCTGCCTTGCAACCAAAACCGCAATCCGCAATCTGCTTTCGATTCTCAAAATCGATGCACCCGAGAGTATGTAAGCCATGCTCGAGAAGTATCAACTTGTTGAACGAAGCATCATAACAACCTATAGAAAGCGAATCTGGAACAATTTTATAGGCGCAGTAAAGGAATACGAGCTTATCTCCCCGGGTGATAAAATTGCTGTTTGCATTTCGGGGGGCAAGGATTCGGTTCTGCTTGCAAAATGTATGCAAGAGCTTTGCCGCCATAGCGAGGTTCCGTTTTCGCTCGAATTCCTTGTTATGGATCCCGGCTATAATGCCGAAAATCGCTCTCTTTTGCTCTCTAATGCAAAGCTGCTTAATATTCCTGTTCGCGTTTTCGATAGCGATATTTTCGAAACCGTAAATAATGTTGGCGGTTCGCCTTGCTATCTTTGCGCTCGAATGCGCCGAGGCTTCCTTTATGCCAAGGCAGCCGAGCTTGGATGCAATAAAATCGCTCTCGGTCATCATTTCGATGATGCGATCGAAACCATGGTTATGAGCATGCTCTATTCGAGCGAAATAAAAACCATGATGCCAAAACTCAAAAGCCAAAACTTTGAGAATATGGAGCTTATCCGACCCCTCTATCAGGTAAAAGAGCGCGATATAGTTGCTTGGAGCAATTATAATGAGCTTCGCTTTCTGCGTTGCGCCTGCCGTTTTACCGAAAAGAGCGAGGAGGTCGAGGATCTTTCAAAGCGCCGCGAGGTAAAAAGGCTCATAGCCGACCTGCGACTTAAAAACCCCTCGGCCGATGATAACCTCTTCCGCAGTATGCATAATGTCAATCTTGGCGCTATGCCCGGCTACCGAATGAGGGATGGGGAAGAACTTCATACATTTTTAGAGAACTATTAACGATATTTTTCTTGACATCGAGAGATAAATAATATATTATTGTTATTGTTCCTGCCGATGTGGTGGAATAGGCAGACACAAGGGACTTAAAATCCCTCGTTGGCGACAACGTACCGGTTCAAGTCCGGTCATCGGCACCAAAAAAAGAACGAAGAGTCATCTTCGTTCTTTTTTTATTTAATTCTCAAGCGAGTTATTTGCTATATAGTTGACTTTTATTTTTATTGTAGTATAATTCTTGTGTTCAGGGTGGTGATTGTATGGAATGGTATTATTTAGCGCTGCTTGTACTTATAGGAATGGGCGGAGGCTTTGTTCAGCGCGTTAGCGGATTCGGACTTGGCATATTCGTTATGATATTCCTGCCGTTCTTTTTGCCTTCTCCCGCCGCAGCTGCAGCCGTTTCATCTCTCTTTGCTTGTGCAACCGCAACCTATAATGCAGTTCGTTATTATAAAAATGTTGCCTATAAAACCGTAATCCCAATGATGTGTGCCGCCCTTATTTCGATTCCCATTGCGGTTCACTTTGCGGCAAGGGTTTCGGGCGACCTCTTTAAAATTTTGCTCGGCTCGGTTCTTATTGTTTTGAGTATATATTTTATATTCTTCAACAAGCATATAAAAATCCGTGCAGGAGTAAGAAACGGCATTATTTCGGGCGCCCTCGGCGGAACCCTAGGCGGTCTTTTCTCAACCGGTGGTCCTCCCGCAGTGCTCTATTTGAATAATGCAACCCCCGATAATATTACATATTTCGCAACCATCCAGTTCTATTTCTGCTTTACCAATTTATATGGAACAACCATGCGCGTTGTAAATGGAATTATAACCCGCGAAGTACTCATCTATGCGGCAATCGGAATGGTCGGCTGTATGATAGGCGACTTTATCGGCAAGAGTGTTTTTGATAAACTTGATGCCCAAAAGCTTAAAAATATCATCTATATTGGTATGATAATAAGCGGAATAGTAATGTTCTTCTAAAAATAAAAACCTCTGTCATCGACAGAGGTTTCTTTCTATTTATATCCAATACATTGACCGAACTTAACAGGGGTTTCCCTATATTCTTCGGTGGCCTCAAAATATTCTTCTGAAATATTAGCGGCACCCTTTTCGAGCAAAACAACAACCGTGCTTCCACCATAAAGGAACATACCCTTTTCCTCGCCGCGCAAAAATTCATGCTCGCCGTGGTGATTTTTTATCTTTCCAACCAGCATAGCGCCAACCTCAACCTGTGTAACTGTTCCAAAGTTTTCGGTTTGCATTGCGGTCCATTCACGGCAGTTTTCAAGGAAAACAGGATAGTTTTCGAGCGCGATGGGGCGAACCGTGTGCAGCTTGCCCTTTATAAATGTATTTTCGCCTTTTTTGCCGTTATCAATATATCCGTAGCGGTGATAATGGTCAACGCAAAGGCGGAAAACAAGGCAAATACCATCTCTGTATTTTTCCGCTATAGCATTTCCGCCCAAGAGGGAGGAAATAGTATATTGGCTCTGCTTTATCGGCAAAACGGTATCATCGTTTATGCGATAAGCGGAAAGAAGTCCATCACAAGGAGCGATAAGGTGTGAAGGCTCGCTATCAACGGGACGAAGCTCTTCCTTTATTTTGCGGCAAAAACAGTCGTTAAAGCATCTAAAACCATCCGAATAGTATTCGTTAAGGTCTATGCCGTTTCCGCGAACAAACTTCTTTATAAGCGGTTTTGAGAGCCTGCAGTTTAAAAAAGCACCCGCAAGCTTCGAGATCCATCTCGCGGTTAATATCTTGAGCAAAAATCTTCCGAAAGCATTTTCATATAAAAAGCCCAAAGCACCGCGCTTTTCCTTTTTCATAGAACCCATCCTACTTGCAAATAACTGCAACTAAGCAGGTAATAAATTCGAGAACACCGATACCAACCAAAACCATAAGACCCTTGCCGCTAAACTTCTGAATCTTAAAGGGCGAAACAAATAAAATAGCGGTAATGAGTGCGGTTAAAATATAAACCCATGTGAGGTCGATGGTGGTGCAGTATTGCAAAAGAGCAATAGTGGGGAATATGAGGGCAGCCGATGTAACGGGAAGACCAAGATAATATTTACGGGATCCACCCTCGGTCTCCTGGCGCTCCTCTTCGCTAACATTAAAGTATGCAAGTCGAATCATAGCGGCAAGAATATAGAGGATAAGAATGCCGAAGAAAACAATCTTTCCGCCGATCTGATAAGGGCTGTTGTCGTGGTAATCGCCGATAACCTTATAGAGGAGATCGGAATTTCTTATAAAAGCGGCACCAATGCAAGCGGGCAAAACGCCGAATGCAATAAGATCGGAAAGCGAGTCGATTTGGATGCCGAACTTTCGCTCGGTATCGGTTCTGTCCTTCTTCGAGTTTGCAACCTTGCCGTCAAAAGCATCGCAAAGACCGCAAAACAGCAGGAAGAAAATTCCAATAAACGGATGTCCTGTTCCGCCGAGACAACAAACTATTCCTGTTCCGGCAGAAAGTAGCGAAAGATATGTAAGTATAACGGTATAATCATAAACACCTATCATTTTTTTGCCCTCCTTTTATCCTTTCGGGATAAAGCATAGCAGGCTACCAAAGTGGTTAGTCCGCAAATAATAATGCAAATATAGAATGAAAGCGAACGGCTGAGAATTTCCAAAAACTCAGGGTTTGCAATCCGAAGCTCGCCGAAACCATCAAGCATCAGGTAATCGGTAACTCCCATAGCTCCGGGGATGGGAACACAATGTGAACCGAGCGTAACATCGGTTTGGGTGAAGAAAACCTCAAAGAAATTCGATAGTTTTCCACCCTCTGCAAGGTATGTAAACGCGGTAACGGCGATTTGACATATCCTTTGCAATAAATTCAGCGCAAAAGCAAAGAATAAAACCTTGCCCTTGCCCGCAAGCATCGAGGCCTGCGCCGAATAGTTTTCCATTTTTTGATTAAGGCTCTCAAGCTTTCGCTCGGCATTTTTAACAAGGCGAAGCTTTGCTGCTATCTTAACCGCAAAGCGGCATAGCCCATGCAGTATGCCTTTTTTGAATACCAATAGAATAAACAGTATCAAAAGCGAGAGCATAACCATAAAACCAAAAAAGATTAAGGTTTTGGATGCTGTTGAAAAATTCAAAATCAGCGATGGATAGCAAATAAGCGAAACAATTCCGAGCAAAACTATCGATGCGGTATACATAATAAGGTTTGCGAGCAGCGCCACCGTAACGAGCGTTCCGGGGATGCCATCCTTCATCATAAAGAATGCGCTCGCGGGCTGACCGCCCGATGCCGATGGGGTTATTGCCGAGAAATAAATATCCGATGCCGAATAGATAAAACTTCGACCAAGCCGCGTTTTATAGCCAAACGAACGGCATATAACCAAAATTGCGAGCCCTTCAAAAATGATGAACCCAAACATCGAAGCCACCGCTGAAGCCAGCCAAAAGGGATTAGCCTGCTTCGAAAAAGCGATAAATTTTGCGATCGAAAAATCCTTGGTTTGGGATAGAACCGCCCAAATGCTCAGAACCGATATAACAACGAAAACAATTGTCCAAACAAGCTTGTTTTTAAAATTAAGACCCGAGGACTGATTTTCGTTTTCAAGGGGTTTGATATTAGGCAATCATATCCGCTCCTTTCTCAAAAACTTATTGTTAAGTTTATCAAAAAGGAGACCCGTTTTGAACTTTCGGCTTATAAACAGAGCAATTTCACCAACCAAAATAGCCGATGGAATATCGAGGATTAGATGCTGGCGAACAAGCAAAACAGAAGCGAAAACCAAAAGACCGAAAATAGCGTTTGTTATAATAACCGGTTTCCCGTGTCGCTTCATACCAAGAGATGCCCTAAAAATTATCCAACTCTCAAGACAATGCAGGGAGGGGAATAGGTTCGTAGGTGTATCAATGGTGTAAATCAGTTGGGTGAGTTTGCTGAAAACATCATTTCCCGTTACTTCGGGGCGGAGCATCGCGGTAGGCATAATAATAAAGATTGAAAGCGAAATGAGTTTCGCAATAATCTCTGCCGATAAGATTCTATGGCAGAATTCTTTTTCTTCCTTAGCGATCATACCGTAACCAAAGAACCATTGGAGGTATGAGAGAACATAAATAATAATAAAAACAGGAACCAGCGGGATTTTATGATCGATGGGCAGGCTAACATCATAATGATTTCCACCATCGGTTACCAGCTTGGTTACAAAATAGGTACCGCATCCGATAATACAGAGAAATAAAACCGGTATTATCGAATATTCCGGAACAATATTTTTAATTTTCTTTAGCATTTTCTCACCCCTCAAACAGAAAAATGTTAAATAAATTAACATATTTATATTATTATATTATATCTTGTCGGATTTGGCAACATAAACTTGAATATATTTAAATTTTGGCAGCAATGTTCAAAATGATTAGCAGTAAAGTCTATGCGGGGAGTTTTATATTGATTTATTCGAGAAAAAATGGTATTATAGCAGCAGTATAAAAAGGAAGTGTAGCAAAACATAGATGAATGCTAAAAAACGAGGCGGCAAATTCCGCCTAATGCTCGAACTTTTCATTGCATTCTTCAAAATCGGCGCCTTCACATTTGGCGGCGGTGATGCAATGATACCCCTAATTCAGCACGAAATGGTAGAAAAAAAGGGCTGGATTTCGGATGATGATATTTTAGAAATAATCGCTATCGCCGAGTCAACTCCGGGACCCATAGCAATAAATATGGCAACCTTTGTCGGAACCCGAACCTGCGGTTTCTTTGGCGCCTTTGTCGCAACTCTTGGGGTGGTTTTACCCTCCTTTGTTGTAATTTCAGTGATTGCGCGACTCCTCCGCGAATTCAGCGATATAAGAGCCGTTCAGTATGCCTTCAATGGTATTCGTGCGGGTGTTTTAGCTCTGTTGCTTAAGGCGCTTTATACCATGTATAAAAAGGCTAAGAAAAATATAATCGCATATATCATTATGGCGGCCGCATTTATTGTAACAGCCTTCTTGGGAGTTAATGTTCTGCTCGTTGTTATCGGCTGTGCTGTTTTCGGTATTGTTTCTTCCCTTATTTTATCGAGGAAGGAGCGTAGATTATGATTTATCTTGAACTCTTTTGGGTCTTCTTTAGAATCGGCGCTCTAACCTTTGGCGGCGGATATGCAATGCTGCCGCTCATTCAGGGCGAAACCGTTTCTCGCGGTTGGGTATCTGAATCGGATATCGTTAATTTCGTTGCGGTAAGCGAGAGCACTCCCGGTCCGTTTGCTATTAATATGGCAACCTATATCGGAACCGATGAGGGCGGTATTTTGGGCGCTATATGCGCAACCCTCGGTGTTGTTTTGCCTTCGTTTATTATCATTTTGATAGTGGCAAAATGCTATGAAAAGTTTAAGGCAAACCGCTTTGTTGCGGGCGCTATGACAGGGCTTAAGCCCGCGGTAGTCGGTCTTATTGCGGCGGCTTTATTATCCATCGCAAAAACCATTTTCGTTCCCGCAAACTTCTCTGCCGCTATCTTTAAAACCGAAGGTTTTTATATGTCGGCTGTGCTGTTTTTGGCGATGTCGATTCTCGCCTTTAAAAAGGTTCACCCCATCATAATAATCTGCATTTCTGCCGCGGTCGGTATCGGCGCGGGATATGCCTTTGGAATGTAAAATTAAAAGAGGTTTGGAAAAATCCAAACCTCTTTTTTATTTGTCTAAAATATAATCAACAACACCGATTTCTTTTCCGCCTTTTTTATAGATTCGCGGAACTCTGCGCGATACTCCGCAAACGAGTTCGTATCCGATGGTTCCGCATATTGCAGCAACCTCCTCGGCGGGTAGGTCGCTACCAAAAAGTGTAACCTTGGTTCCAACCGAAACATTCTCAACATCGCTGATATCAACAATGGTTTGATCCATGCAAACATTGCCTAAAATAGGCGCTTTTTTGCCGTTTATAAGGGCATATCCCTTACTCGATAGAGCCCGCGGATAACCGTCTGCATAACCAACAGGTATGGTAGCAACCTTCATATCGCGGTCAGCTACAAATCTTCTGCCATAGCTAACGCTATCACCCGATTTGATGGTTTTTATAAACGAAACGGTAGAATAAAGATTCATAACGGGTTTAAGAGCTATGGTTTTATCCATTCCCGTATCGGGCATAAGACCATATAAAATGATGCCGGGGCGGGTGAGGGTTCCGTGCTTATCCGAATCGAGCATAAGACCTGCCGAATTGCAGCAATGAATGTCTGTTAGCGAGAAACCCGATTTTTCAAGTTCGCCTATAGCCTTCATGAATCGGCTGTATTGTAAATCTGTGAATTCGCCATTCGGATCGCCATCGCGGTCGGCTGCGGCGAAATGGGTAAACGCGCCGCAATATTTAAGGCAGGGTAGATTGGAAGCGAGCATATCGGATAATCCACGAAGCTTTTCATCGCGGCAATCAAACCCAAGGCGCGACATACCGGTATCAAGCTTTAAGTGGCATGAAATTTCGGCGCCGCATTCTGCAGCAGCCTCCGAAAGACTTTTGGCATAGGAATAAGAAAAAACTGTTTGAATAAGCTTTTCATCGGCTAAAACCTTTGCGTATTCGCTCGGGGTGTAGCCAAGGATTATAATCGGCTTTTTTATACCGCTGCGGCGCAGCTCAAGAGCCTCTTCGATATTCGAAACAGCAAACATATCGGCGCCCGCATCGGCGAGAATCGGCGCAACAGCGGTAGCACCATGACCATATGCGTCAGCCTTGATAACGGCGGCAATTTTACCGCCCGCATGCCTTTTTATAGCCTCGAAATTAAAGAGCAGGGCATCGATATCAATTTCTGCCCAAGTTCTTTTTAGGTAGTCCATAAAAGACCTCCGAAAAAATTAAACATTGAATAAGAATTCGACGACATCGCCGTCTTTCATAACATATTCTTTACCCTCGGTGCGAACCAAGCCCTTAACCTTTGCGTTTGCAAGCGAGCCGGATTCGGCCAAATCGGTAAATGCAACAACCTGTGCGCGAATGAATCCGCGCTCAAAATCGGTATGAATCTTTCCTGCAGCCTGCGGAGCTTTAAGACCGTTGCGAATGGTCCATGCGCGAACCTCTTTTTCGCCCGCTGTTAGGAAGGAAATAAGACCCAAAAGGGTGTAGCTCTTCTGAATCAGGCGGTCGAGTCCCGAGCGCTCAAGACCAAGCTCGGATAAGAACATAAGCTTTTCTTCGGCATCCATTTCGGCGATATCGGCCTCCATCTGTGCGCAAATGGGGAGAACCTGCGAGCCTTCCTCGGCGGCTAATGCCTCAACAGCCTTAAGACTCTGATTGTCATCAATGCCTGCGGAGAAATCATCCTCGCTCATGTTTGCGGCATAGATGATGGGTTTAGAGGTTAAAAGATCAATAGTAGCAAGAATTTCGCGCTCATCATCATCGAGCGAAAGGCTTCTTGCGCATTTGCCCGCATCAAGATGGTTATATAGCTTATTAAGGAAATCAACCTCGCTCTGGAGCGATTTATTTCCCTTAAGCTCTTTTTGCGTTTTCTGTAGGCGGCGCTCAACCATCTCCATATCCGAGAAAATAAGCTCGGTATTGATGGTTTCGATGTCGCGGATGGGGTCGATGTTGCCCTCAACATGGATGATATTATCGTTGTGGAAACAGCGAACAACATGAACGATGGCATCAACCTCGCGGATGTTTGCAAGGAATTTGTTTCCAAGACCTTCACCCTTGGATGCACCCTTAACGAGACCTGCAATATCAACGAATTCGATAACAGCGGGAACAATAGGGGGAACCTTGCTTCCCGAGGTGTACATTTCGCAAAGTTTATCAAGGCGCTCATCGGGAACCGAAACGACACCAACATTCGGGTCGATGGTGCAGAAGGGGTAGTTTGCCGATTCGGCGCCTGCATTGGTTATAGCATTAAAAAGGGTTGACTTACCAACATTGGGAAGTCCAACAATACCAAGTTTCATCTAATTTTGCCTCCGAAAAATCAACTGATAGGATAATTATATAACCAAACCCGCGATTTTACAAGAAAAATAAAAGAAACTTAATAAAAACTCTTTATTTTGATAAATAAATACTGTATAATATAAATTGCATAATTCTGTTTTTGCAGGAGGAAAAATTATGAAAAAGCAATTTACGGTATCACTTTCGCGAATAATGAAAGAATTTACCCTCGAGACTATATATATTCCGGGAGATGCCGATGAAATACTCATCGGAACAACCGAAATAAACCGCCCCGGTTTGCAGCTGAGCGGATATTTTGAATATTTCGATAATCAGCGAATCCAGGTGCTCGGTCGCAGCGAGATGAGCTATCTCTATGAGCTCCCCGAAGACCAGTATCTAAAGGCTATTGATGCCTTCATGTCAACCATCCCTGCCGCCGTTATCATAACCCGCAGCATTGAGGTACGCGAAGAGCTTATTACCGCCGCTAAAAATTATGGCGTTCCGCTCTTTAGAACAAGTGATACAACCTCGGGCTTCTTGGCAGCGCTCATTTCTTTCCTTAATGTTCAGCTCGCTCCGAGAATTACCCGCCATGGTGTTTTGGTTGAGGTATTCGGTGAAGGTATTCTACTGCTCGGTGAAAGCGGAGTTGGTAAGAGTGAAACTGCTATCGAACTTGTTAACCGCGGACATC
>JAZOXC010000179.1:0-8103 GCA_045659535.1 Acutalibacteraceae bacterium | reverse complement strand
AGGAGTCTGGGCCGTGTCTCAGTCCCAATGTGGCCGTTCAACCTCTCAGTCCGGCTACCGATCGTCGACTTGGTGAGCCGTTACCTCACCAACTATCTAATCGGACGCGAGCCCATCTTACAGCGGATTGCTCCTTTGGTAGCATGGGGATGTCCCCTCGCTACATTATGCGGTATTAGCAGTCGTTTCCAACTGTTGTCCCCCTCTGTAAGGCAGGTTGCTCACGCGTTACTCACCCGTCCGCCACTAAGTAAAACAAGAAAATCCAGTAGCAAGCTACTATCAAATCAGCGTTTTACTCCGTTCGACTTGCATGTGTTAGGCACGCCGCCAGCGTTCGTCCTGAGCCAGGATCAAACTCTCTAAAAAATTATATATCACGCTTTCGCGTTGATACCTTCTTTAGAGCATTTTTCTGCTCATTTAAACGATACTAGCGTATCATTTTTTGTCCTTGTTTACTCCAAATATCTCTTTGGAATTGTCGGGTCCTTTTGTTTCTTATCGTTGTTTAATTTTCAAGGTTCAGTTCGCTCCCTCATTAGGGCGCCCGATTATAATACCACAACCATTTCCCATTGTCAACACTTTTTTACAAATATTTTTAAAATTTTTTCAGTTTGGCTAAATTGTGTTATTACAGGTAAATTATACCCGCAAAAACCCATCATTATTCACAAAGCATTTGCCGAAGTTTAGATAAAATCTTCTTTTCGTTTCGCGAAACCTGAACTTGGGTCATTGAAAGGGCGGATGCGGTTTCTTGTTGGGTCTTGCCTTCGAAGTAGCGAAGCTTAATAAGGGCGCTATCGGGGCGCGGAAGGCGGGACAGAAGTTCATCGAGCAGGAGCTTATCGGTTAGCATATCGCCGTTATCGTTTACCACCAAATCGAGCTCATGAATTTCATCATCGGTTTCATAGGTTAGGGATACGGTTGGTTGGGTTGCACAGAGCGCCTCGGTTATTTCTTCGGGCGAGACCGAGAGAGTTTTTGCGAGCGCAAAGACCGAGGGTTCGCCCTCTCCCCTTTTAATAGCTTTTTCACATTCGGATTTTATCTTTAGGGATAGTTCTTTTATGCCGCGCGAAACCTTTATGCTTCCGCCATCGCGAAACATTCGCTTTATTTCGCCGAGGATAACGGGAACGGCATAGGTTGAAAAGCAAAACCCTAAATCCTTATTGAAGCCATCATAGGCTTTTATGAGGCCAATACAGCCCGCTTGAAAGAGGTCATCATACTCTATTCCTTTGCCGAGGAAATGCTTACAGCAGGAATGGACAAGCCCCATATTCTCCGAAAGGAATTCATCGCGTTCACACATTTTTACCGACCCTAACGCTGATTCGCTTTTTCATTGTTACGGTGGTTCCCTTATCCACATGGGATACAACCCGCAAGGTATCCATAAAGCTTTGCATTACGGTAAAGCCTAACCCTGCTCGCTCACCACCCTCGGATGAATAGAGCGGGGTCATTGCTTTTTCGATATCGGCAATACCGCAACCTTTATCCCTTATCTTTATCTCGACTATATTACATTCTAAAATACGAACCGATATGTAGATTTTGCCTATCTCATCCTTATAGGCATGGACTATGCAATTTGTTACTGCCTCGCTTACGGCGGTTTTGATATCGTTTATCTCCTCGAGGGTTGGGTCGAGTTGGGCTATGAAAGCGGTTACCGCTACGCGGGCAAAGCTCTCGTTTGATGAGCGCGAAGGGATGGTCATTGTGAATTTATTGAGTTGTTTCATATTTTGATTCCGCCTTTCTCTATTTTTGCGAGTCGGGTTAGTCCCGCTAACTGCATTACCTTATATATATGGGGCGATGGGTTTGTTATGGCGAGCTCGGCGCCGGTTTTTGATAAGAGCTTATAGCGCCCCATTACAAGCCCGATGCCCGAGCTATCCATAAAGGTTATATCGCGGAAATCGAGCACAACCAGAGTTGGCATATTTGCCTCGACTGCGGCATCTATTTCTTCGCGGATGGTTTTTGCGGCATGATGATCGAGTTCTCCTTCGAGATAAGCAACAACGACATCACCGTTTACTTCGATTTTTACCGACATAGTATCACTCCTTAAAATTAAAAACGGACAAGTCTATACATATAAGTATAAGACTTATCCGTTTTGGATTTTGGCATATTTAGTTGTCGAAAAAGGGCTAAGAATAAAATTCTTTTGCTTTTTCTCTGATTTCGGATGCAAGATAAAGCGAACCGAAGATAAAGATTTTTTCATCGCCCGCAGTTAGCGCCAATGCATCATCTATATCGGAGGCTACCGCGACGCTGCTGCAATAAGGTTTTGCCATTTGCGCGAGAGTTTTGGGCGGGAGACTGCGCGGGTTATTTACCGGCACGGCAATCACGCGAGAAACGAGCGGCAATAAGATGCTTAAAACTTCATCGCAGTTTTTATCCGCCATCATGCCGATAATAGCTGTTCCGCCTTTATAATTCTTTAGGGTTTCGGCGAGGGCGGCGGCTCCATGAGGATTATGGGCGCCATCCAAGATTACTATCGGGTTTTCGGATAGGAGTTCCATTCTTGCGGGGAACGAAGCTTCGGCTATTCCCCTTACTACCGAGGCGGTATCAATGGGTAACCCCAAAACGCCCGCAGCTTCGATTGCGAGGAGGGCATTCTCGATTTGGTATTCGCCGAGGAGTTTTGTTTTATACTCTATACCTTTATATATAAAGCGGTTACCCGAAAGGCTACTTTCGATTATCTCTAATTGGTTTTTATCGGGTATTATGGGGTTCTTATATCCTTTTATAACCTCGAGGGCGAAGGGGTTCTGATTATAGGTTGTTAACACCTTTGCGCCGGGTTTTATGATGCCGCACTTCTCCCCCGCTATTTGCTCTACTGTTTCGCCGAGAACGGCGGTATGGTCGAGACCGATACCTGTTATTACCGAGGCGAGCGGGTTTTCTATTACATTTGTAGCATCAAAGCGGCCGCCAAGACCTGTTTCGAGCACAACAACATCGCATTCCTTATATTTATAATATAGGAAGGCTACGGCGGTTATAAATTCGAACTCGGTTACCTCTATTCCCGTTTCTCTAACGCGGGTTGCGAGGGAGGCGAAATCGGATTCGCTTATGTATTCGCCGTTTATCTCGATTCGCTCGCGGAAGCATATAATATAGGGCGAAATATAAAGCCCCGTTTTATAACCGGCGGCGGTTAGAACGGATGACAGCATAACACAGGTTGAACCCTTGCCGTTTGTTCCCGCTACATGGATAAAGCGCATACCCTTTTCGGGGTTGCCGAGAACCGACAGCACCGAGCGGATGCGGTCGAGCCCTGCATGGGTTGGGAATTTTGGCAGAGTTTTTAGATATTCGAGACTTTCAATATAATCCATAATATCCTACCTTTAAAATCAAAGACCGTGTAGAATCAACACGGTCTTTGAAGAGAAATTACATTTGCTTGCGAATGGCTTCGATGCTGCCCTTGAGCATTTCGATCTTATCGAGGGTTTTTGCGAGCTGAGCACGCTGGGTTTCGATGAGTGCGGGAGGTGCTTTAGCAACAAAGCCGGGGTTATTAAGCTTTCGCTCGGAGAACTCCTTATCATCCTCAGCCTTTTTGAGCTCTTTTTCAAGGCGAGCAAGCTCTGCCGAGAAGTCAACAAGCTCGTTCATCGGAATGTAGATGGTTGCATCATCGGTAACAACGCGAGCTGCATCGGGCATCGACATTTCGATATCAACCTCAACCGAGGAACCGCTTGCGAGTTTCATAAGAACCGAAGCGCCTGCCTCGAAGGTTTCGGGAGATGAAGTTTCAACGCAAAGCTTTGCCTTGCGGGAAGGAGCAACATTCATTTCTGCACGAATGTTTCGAACAGCCTTAACTGCGGCAATGATCTTTTCGAACTCGGCAACATCGGCAGCGAATTCGAGGGATGCATCAGCCTCGGGCCACTTAGAGGTCATGATGGTTTCGCCCTCATGCGGGAGCGACTGCCAAATTTCCTCAGTTATGAAGGGCATGAAGGGATGGAGAAGCTTCATGGTATTCGAGAACACATAAACAAGAACACCTCTTACGGTTTTCTTGGCTTCCTTATCATCGCCGTTTAGGCGAATCTTTGCAATTTCAACATACCAATCGCAGAACACATCCCAAATGAAGTCATAAAGCTTGCTGACTGCAAGGCCCAACTCGTATTTATCCAAGTTTTGGGTTACAGCGGCAGCAACCTCGTTATACTTCGAGAGGATCCACTTATCCTCCATTGCGAGGTTTTCTGGGATATAGGGAGCGGGCTCGCTTTCATCAAGGTTCATAAGAACGAAACGAGCGGCATTCCAAATCTTATTTGCGAAGTTGCGGGATGCTCCTACGCGCTCGGGGGAATAACGCATATCGTTTCCGGGGCTGTTACCTGTTGCCAAGGTAAAGCGGAGAGCATCGGCGCCGTATTTTTCAATTTCGAGGAGCGGATCGATACCGTTGCCCAAGGATTTCGACATCTTTCTACCCTCGGCATCGCGAACGATACCATGGAACAGAACTGTATCAAACGGGGCCTTGCCGGTATATTCGAGGGCGGAGAAAATCATTCTCGAAACCCAGAAGAAGATAATATCATATCCGGTTACCAAGGTATTGGTTGGATAGAAATACTTATATTCGAGGGTTTCCTCGGGCCAACCAAGGGTTGAGAAGGGCCAAAGAGCCGAGGAGAACCATGTATCGAGGGTATCCTCATCCTGGCGGAGATGGGTGCTTCCGCACTTGGGGCAAACGGTTGGTTCACCGCGCGAAACGATAACCTCATCGCAATCGGCGCAATACCAAGCAGGAATACGATGACCCCACCAAAGCTGACGGGAAATACACCAATCCTTGATGTTTTCCATCCAGTTATAATAGGTTTTTTCAAATCTTGAAGGAATAAGGGTTATATCACCATTCTTAACCGATTCCAAAGCGGGCTTTGCGAGGGGTTCCATCTTAACGAACCACTGCTTGGAAATGCGGGGTTCAACAACCGAGTTGCAACGGTAGCAGGAGCCAACGTTATGCTTCATCGGTTCAACCTTAACGAGATAGCCGCCTGCCTCTAAATCGGCAACGATTGCCTTGCGGGCATCATAACGATCGAGACCGCTATATTTACCGCAATCATCGGTCATCTTTGCATCATCGGTCATAACATTGATGATGGGGAGATTATGGCGGAGACCAACCTCGAAGTCGTTGGGGTCGTGTGCCGGAGTGATTTTAACAACGCCGGTTCCGAAATCCATTTCAACATAGGTATCGGCAACGATGGGAATCTCGCGGCCAACAAGCGGGAGGGTTACGGTTTTGCCGATTAGGTCCTTATATCTTTCATCATCGGGATGAACTGCTACTGCAGTATCGCCGAGCATGGTTTCGGGGCGGGTTGTTGCAAGGGAGAGCCAACCACTGCCATCCGAAAGCGGATAGCGAAGGTGCCAGAAGTTTCCATCATGCTCCTCATAGCTAACCTCGGCATCCGAGATAGAGGTATTACAATGCGGGCACCAGTTTATGATGCGCTCGCCACGATAGATGAGTCCCTTTTCATAAAGGCGAACAAATACCTCGCGAACAGCCTTTGAGCAGCCTTCATCGAGGGTGAAGCGCTCGCGCTCCCAATCGCAGGAGGAGCCAAGCTTTTTAAGCTGCGAGATGATAGTTCCGCCATATTTTTCTTTCCATTCCCAAGCGCGCTCCAAAAACTTTTCGCGGCCAAGGTCTTCCTTCGATATTCCCTCTTTGCGCATGGCCTCAACAATTTTGGCCTCGGTTGCGATCGAAGCATGATCGGTTCCCGGCATCCAAAGAGCGCTATAGCCCTGCATTCTCTTATGGCGGATAAGAATATCCTGAAGAGTTTGGTCAAGGGCATGGCCCATATGGAGCTGACCGGTTATGTTCGGAGGAGGTATAACGATGGTATAGGGTTTTTTGTTTTGGTCAACTTCGGCATGGAAATAGCCTCCATCAAGCCAGAATTTATAAAGTCGTTCCTCAACCTCATTCGGGTCGTAGGTTTTTGCAAGTTCTTTTTGCATGAGAATCCCCCAAAATGGTTATTGTTTCAATATAATATATCAAAACTTATTTTTTGTCAAACTTTAGAATTAGTATTATTTATAGATAAATGGGTATAAATAATACTGTCAGACGAAATTTAATATAGCTTGCGTTTGTAATTCGGCTGACAGCCGCCCGTTTTTTTTTGCGGGCGGCTCATTTTATTTAGATTTGCATCTGCTCGCCCGAAATGCCATCGCGCTTGATGCTTCCCGCGGCGGGAAGGTTGCGGGTTCGATAGCGATGCGGGTCGGAAAGCATTCCATCGGAATAAAGCTCGGCGCTATAGATGCGCTGACCCTTCTTTTGGGTCATAACAGCAACACCGCCGCTATCCTTTGTTACCTTCGGAGCAAGAACTCCCGTTCCGATTAGGAGCATTCTGCCATTGGTTGAGGTTAGGAGTATATCGCAATCCTCGGGTATATAGAGCATAGAGGACAAGGCAAACTTATCACAATAGGCATTGATAAGCTTTTTGCGCTTTGTTTTGGTTTTATAGGCCTCGAGCGGAACCTTTGCTATGCGGCCGTTTTCGAATATAAAGAGCATAAAGCCCTTATAATCGAGGGTATCGACCATATAAACGGTAGATTCGCCTTCATCAAAACCGAGTTTTGACGGGATATACTCGCCGATTTGGCTCGCTTTTCCATCGGCCATTTCATTAACGGTTGATTTGTAAACCTGGCATTTATCGGTGAAGAATAAAAGCTCGTGAGTATTATTGGAGTCGATAGTTTGGGTTATCTCATCGCCCTCTTTGAGCTTTTGCTCACCACTCATACGCAGAGATAATGGTGTTATCTTCTTGAAGTAGCCCTCTTTAGTGAAGAATAGGTGAACCGGATAATCGGCAACCTGCTCTTCCTCAACAGAGATTTGATTTTCTTCGGCCGAGATGATGGCGGTTTTGCGATCGGCGCCATATTTATCGGCTACAGTTTCGAGTTCCTTTATGATTATGCGGAGAACCTTGCGGCGATCGTTTAGAATCGACTCGAGCTCGGCTATCTCCTTTTCGAGCTCTTCAACATCGGCAAGGCGCTTTAGAATATACTCGCGGTTTAGGTGGCGCAGCTTGATTTCGGCTACATAATCGGCCTGAACCTCATCGATTCCAAAGCCAATCATAAGGTTGGGAACAACCTCGCGCTCCTCTTTTGTTTCGCGGACAATCTTTATTGCCTTATCGATATCGAGAAGTATTTTTTGAAGACCTTTGAGGAGATGATATTTCTCCTTTGCCTTGGTTAGGTTATAGTAGGTTCTGCGCTTTACACATTCAACGCGGAATGCGGTCCACTCGCAGAGAATCTCTTTAACACCCATAACCCTCGGGGTTCCGCCAACGAGGATATTGAAGTTGCAGGAGAAGCTATCCTGCAAGGGGGTCATCTTAAAGAGCTTTTGCATTAGCTTTTCGGGATCGGTTCCTCTTTTTAGGTCGAGGGTTATTTTAAGACCCGAAAGGTCAGTTTCATCGCGGATATCATTGATCTCGGTTATCTTCTTTTGCTTTGCGAGCTCAACGATTTTTTCGATTATCGCCTCGATGGTTGTAGTTGGCGGAATCTGCTTTATATCAATGCAGTTTTGGGATTTATCATATTCATAGGTTGCGCGAACCTTGAAGCTGCCAAGACCGGTTTCATAAATCTTTTCCATCTCGGCACGGTTATAAAGCAGCTCACCTCCGCCCGGGAAATCGGGGGCGGTTAGGTAATCGGCAATATTAACGTCCTCATCCTTGATATACTCGATTTCGGCACGGCAGACCTCGCGCAGGTTAAAGGGACAGATGGTATTAGTCATACCGACCGCAATACCCTTATTCGCATTAACAAGAATTGTCGGGAAGGTTACGGGGAAAAGGGTCGGTTCCTTCATAGTGGCGTCGTAGTTATCGACGAAATCAACCGTGTCGCGGTCGATGTCTTTAAAAAGTTCTGCCGATATGGGAGCGAGTTTAGCCAAGTCGGATCGTAGCC
>JAZOXC010000178.1:0-1626 GCA_045659535.1 Acutalibacteraceae bacterium | reverse complement strand
TGGGCGCGCGGTTGCTCCAATAAGCGGGATCGCCCTGCCAAAGGTATTCGCAGCCGGCCTCGCTTTTAATGCTCATAAGCTGTGCACCAAAACTATCGGCCGATACCGAAATATTTTTATTCTTAATGGTTACTATCATAGTTTGCCACCCTCAAATATTATTTTAAAAAAGTATAACATAAAAAATATGTATATTCAATAATTCAAATGATTATTATTGCTTTTCAGCGCGGTTTATTATATAATGTGATACACCGCTTTAAGGAGTGTTTTTAATGGAAAAAATCGAAATCATAGCTCAAGGCATCGGCATTGTTGCTATGGCATTTAACATACTTTCTTATCAAGGCAAATCAAAACAAACAGTAATCACTTTGCAGTTGTTTGGCTCCTCGCTTTTTGCTATAAACTATTTGTTGCTCGGCGCCGCTATCGGCGGAATACTTAATATCTTGGCGGTAATTCGTGCGGTCATATTTATTTTTAAGGATAAATTCAAGGCGGATAGCTTTGCTTGGTTAATGGTCTTTATCGCATCGTATATTGCGGTATATGTTTTGAACTTCGCCGTATTCGGAAAAGAGCCAACCCCGTTTAATTTTATAATCGAGATACTTCCGGTTATCGGTATGACAGCGCTCAGCGTTGGTTTCCGCCTCAAAAAATCGGCAAACATCCGAAGATGCGGCCTAATCAGCTCGCCCTCTTGGCTTATATATAATATTGTAGCGGGCTCTTGGGGCGCAATCATCTGCGAACTTTTCACTTTGATTTCCATATTTATCGGAATGCTCCGCCATGATAAAAAGGCAAGCAGCAATTAAATATTAACAAAAAGCATCCGCTTTGGGAGGTTGCTTTTTTTCTCGCTCCCTCCTTGTTCGAATCCCTATAAATCATAACAAAAAAAGAAAAGCACCAACCACAAGGGTTGATGCTTTCTTTTTGGCTTAAGGATAGGGATTTTTCCGGCGCTTCGCGCCTATCGCCTCGCTGCGCTCGTTGCCCACGGCAGCGAAAACAGTCCACCGGACTGTTTTCTTCCGCTCGTACCTCGCTCCTGCCTGGTTCGAATCCCTTGTATACAAAAAAATAACAACCCACCCTAAAGGATGAGTTGTTATTTATTGGCTGGGGAATAGGGATTCGAACCCCAACAAACAGAGTCAGAGTCTGTCGTGCTACCGTTACACTATTCCCCAAAGTCTGACCGACAAGAGATATTATATTACTTTTTTCAAAAATGTCAAGTAAAAAATACATTAATTTTAAGGATTTTATTCTAATTTTAAAAAAACACTTGATTTTTGCATGTATATATGATAGTATAACTCTTGCAGTTTATGGGGTTATAGCGCAGTTGGTAGCGCACCACACTGGCAGTGTGGGGGTCAGGGGTTCGAATCCCCTTAGCTCCACCAGTAAAGCACTAATCCTTGTGATTAGTGCTTTCTTATTTATTATTATTGAATTGGAGGGCAAGAATATGGACCAATGCGAGCATTGCGCCTACTACGCATTTGATGAGGAAAGCGAAGAATATGTTTGCGATGCCGCCTGTGTGCTTGACGAGGATGATATCGGGCGCTTCTCGAGGGGCAAGAGCAAAAATTGCCCCGCCTTCCG
>JAZOXC010000177.1:0-3152 GCA_045659535.1 Acutalibacteraceae bacterium | reverse complement strand
TAAGACCGCTTGGCCTCCGACTTTGCTGCAGTTGAGGCTGCAAAGGGCTCTAATATCAAAATCGGTGCCGAGAATGTTCATTTCAAGGCTTCGGGCGCATATACCGGCGAAATCTCGGCAGAGATGCTCGTGGCTTCCGGTGTTGAGTATGTTGTTGTTGGTCATAGCGAGAGAAGACAGTATTTCGGCGAGACCGATCAGACCGTTAACCTCCGCACCTTGGCTGCCGTAAACGCAGGTCTTACCGCTATCGTTTGCGTTGGCGAAACTCTCGAGCAGAGAGAGCTCGGCTATACCGAGACCCTTCTTAAGTTCCAGACCAAGATGGCTCTTACCAATGTAACTGCCGATCAGCTCAAGAACATCATCGTTGCATATGAGCCTGTTTGGGCTATCGGAACCGGCGTTACCGCAACTGCCGACCAGGCTGATGAGGGCAACGGCTTCGTTCGTGCCGCTATCGCTGAGGTTTATGGCGAGGATGTTGCAAACACCGTTACCGTTCAGTATGGCGGTTCGATGAACGCAAAGAATGCAGATGAGCTCGTTGCAAAGGTAAATGTTGATGGCGGACTCATCGGCGGTGCATCGCTTAAGGCTGAGGATTTCAGCATTATTGTTAAGGCTGCATCTAAATAAGATAAAAATAAAAGCTGCCGCAGCGTAATACTTCGGCAGCTTTAATTTCGTGAGGTAAAAAATGAAAAAACCCGTAGTTTTATGTATAATGGATGGCTTTGGCATCCGCGATGTCAAAGAGGGTAACGCTATCCATACCGCAAAAACCCCCAACCTTTCCAAATTCTTTTCCGAATGCCCCTTTACAACCATCGGCGCATCCGGTCTTGATGTTGGCCTTCCGGATGGTCAGATGGGAAACAGCGAGGTAGGTCATACCAATATCGGCGCAGGCCGCGTTGTTTATCAGATGCTTGTTAAGATTTCCAAGGATATAAACGAAGGCAAGTTCTTCGAGATCGAGGCCCTTAAAAACGCAATGAAAAATTGCCGCGAAAACGGCAAGGCTCTCCACCTTATGGGTCTTTTATCCGATGGTGGTGTTCATAGCCATATCGAGCATCTTTATGGTCTTTTGGCTATGGCAAAGCGCGAGGGCGTTGAAAAGGTATTTGTTCATTGCCTTATGGATGGCCGCGATGTTTCGGTTACCAGTGGTAAGGGCTTCATCGCCGATTTGCAGGCTAAAATGGCCGAAATTGGCGTAGGCGAGGTTGCAACCGTTATGGGTCGCTACTATGCTATGGACCGCGATTTCGCTTGGGATCGCGTTGAAAAGGCTTATGCTGCTATGGTTTATGGCGAAGGTCTCGAGAGAGCCGATGCCGTTGCCGCAATGCAGGAATCCTATGATGGCGGTGTTACCGATGAGTTCATCGTTCCTACCGTTATCAATAAAGCAGGAATCGTTAACGAGGGCGATAGCTTCGTATTCTTCAACTTCCGCCCCGACCGTGCTCGCCAGATAACCCGCACCTTTGTTGATGAGGCTTTCGATGGCTTCGCCCGTAAACGCGGAATGCTTCCGCTCAACTTTGTTTGCATGACTCAGTATGATGAAACCATGCCCAATGTTTCGGTTGCATATCCGCCCGAGGAGCTTAAGATGACCCTCGGTGAGTATTTAGCAAGCAAGGGTATGACCCAGCTTCGCATCGCCGAAACCCAGAAGTATGCTCATGTAACCTTCTTCTTCAATGGCGGCGAGGAAAAGACCTTCGAGGGCGAGGATAGAATCCTTATTAAATCCCCCGATGTTCCCACCTTCGATTTGCAGCCCGAGATGAGCGCATATCCCGTTTGCGATGCTGTTTGCGAGCAGATTCGCTCGGGCAAGTATGATGCCGTTATTCTCAACTTTGCAAACTGTGATATGGTTGGTCATACCGGAGTTTTCGATGCAGCTGTAGCTGCTGTTGAGGCTGTTGATGAATGTGTTGGTCGTGTTGCAGAGGCAACAACCGAGATGGGCGGCGTTCTCTTTATAACCGCCGACCACGGTAACGCAGACTGCATGATAGGTGAGGATGGAAACCCCTTCACTCCCCATACAACCAACCCCGTTCCGTTCTGCGTTGTAGGCTATGATTGCTCCCTCCGCGAGGGTGGTCGCCTTGCCGACCTCGCTCCCTCAATGCTCAAGGTTTTGGGCCTTCCGAAGCCTGCCGAGATGGATGGCGAGAGCCTTATAAAATAAGAATAAAAAAAGAAACCCTTTCTCGTTTGAGAAAGGGTTTTTCTTATTTAATCAAAGAAATCGCGAAGCTTTTCGGTAAAGCTCTTTTTGCGAACATAGTTTTTGTCGTCCGATTCGTTTTCGAACCTTTCGAGCAGCTCTTTTTGCTGCTTTGTAAGATTGCGGGGAACCTCAACCGTAACGGTAACATATTGGTCGCCTCGACCATTGTAGTTAAGGCGCTGAATACCCTTGCCGCGCATCTTGAATTCGCTGCCGGGCTGTGTTCCCTCGGGGATGGTTAGCTTAACCTTGCCATCAATGGTGGGAACAATTATCTCTGCGCCGAGAGCCGCTTGGGTGAAGGTTAGGGGGATGGTATAGAAAACATCAAAGCCCTCGCGCTCGAAAAGCGGATGGGGTCTAACTGCAACCGTAATATGTAGGTCGCCCGAAGGACCGCCGTTAACTCCGTTGTCGCCCGCGCCGCGAACTCTGATGGTCTGACCATCATCGATACCTGCGGGAATCTCAATTTCGCGTTCTTCGGTTATGCGGATTCTGCCCTTGCCGCCACATTTCTGGCAGGGCTTATCAATAATCTTACCCGAACCGCGGCATTGTCCGCAAACGCTCTGGTTCTGAATAGGACCAAAGGGGGTCTGCTGAACGGTGGTAACATGACCTGTTCCGTGGCAGTTGGGGCAGGTTTTTGCCTCGCCGCCATCGGCAACTCCGTTGCCGCCACAGGTTGTGCAGGTTGCGTTTCGAGTAACCTTGATTTTCTTTTTGCATCCCTTTGCCGCCTCCTCAAAAGAGAGGATAACCTGCGCCGAGCTATCGCCGCCGCGGCGAGGGGCATTGGGGTTGGCCCTTCTGCGCGAAGAACCGCCGCCAAAAAACTCGCTAAAGATACTGCCAAGGTCATCAAAGCCGCCGAAACCGCCGAAGCCTCCGC
>JAZOXC010000176.1:0-3153 GCA_045659535.1 Acutalibacteraceae bacterium | reverse complement strand
GTTGCGTTTGCGGGATGCAAGCAACAGGTGCGAGCATCGGCAACATGGGTTTCGATGGCGGCAACCTTGAGTCTTCCCATAAACTCTTCGGCAGCGGCACGACCGCCCTTAACGCCAAACGAAACAACACCGCAGCTTCCGTTCGGAAGATACTTCTGGGCGAGCTCGAAGTTCTTATCTCCCTCAAGCGAGGGATAGGTAACCCAAGAAATCTTGGGATGATTCTTAAGATAGCGGGCAACGGCAAGACCGTTTTCGCAATGGCGAGCCATACGAACATGAAGGCTCTCGAGACCAAGGTTTATCATATATGCGCTCATCGGCGACTGGCAGCAGCCAAAGTCGCGCATAAGCTGAGCGGTTGCCTTGGTGATATATGCTCCCTCGATTCCAAAGCGCTCGGTATAGGTTATACCATGGTAGCTGTCATCCGGAGTGCAAAGACCGGGATACTTATCGGGATAGCGGGTCCAATCGAACTTGCCCGAATCAACGATGCAGCCGCCAACGGTTCCGCCATGACCATCCATATACTTGGTTGTTGCATGGGTAACAATATCTGCGCCCCACTCAAAGGGTCGGCAGTTGATGGGGGTTGCAAAGGTATTATCAATGATTAGCGGAACACCATGAGCATGAGCCGCATTTGCGAAGCGCTCGATATCGAGAACGGTAAGGGCAGGATTTGCGATGGTCTCGCCGAAAACAGCCTTTGTGTTCTCGCGGAAAGCGGCCTCTAATTCCTCATCGCTGCAATCGGGAGAAATAAAGGTGAAATCAATGCCCATCTTCTTCATGGTAACCGAGAAGAGGTTGAAGGTTCCGCCATAGATTGCCGAGGATGCAACGATATGGTCGCCTGCGTTTGCAATATTGAAAATCGAGAAGAAGCTTGCTGCCTGACCCGAAGAGGTTAGCATTGCGGCCGAGCCGCCCTCCATCTCGCAGATTTTTGCTGCAACGCTGTCGCAGGTGGGGTTCTGTAGGCGGGAATAGAAATATCCGCTTGCCTCTAAATCAAAAAGCTTACCCATTTCGGCACTGCTGCCATATTTAAAGGTTGTGCTCTGAATAATCGGAATCTGTCTGGGCTCGCCGTTTCCGGGAGTATATCCACCCTGAACGCAGGTGGTTTCAATCTTGCGGTTCATAATATAGTCCTCCTATTTTAACTGTAATTATTATACCACTCTTATATACTTTGTCAATCTTATTGGTATATTATATTATTGCAAAAGAATGTAAAGAAAGTTATAATATAACTATAAAGTCGCCCCATATATTCGGGCGTAACCATAATCGAAAGGTGCTAAATTATGAAAATTGTTATAACCGATGCACAAACGGTTTGCGATGAGAATATTTCGCTCGATAAAATCAAAGAGCTCGGGGATACAACCATTTATCCCCTCTGCCCCGAGGAAAATCTCGCCGAATGTATTCGCGATGCCGATATTGTTGTTTGCAACAAAAGTCAGATGACTGCCGAAGTTCTGTCGGGCGCAAAAAATCTTAAATATATCGGTCTTTTTGCAACCGGATATAACAATATCGACCTCGATTATACAAACAAAAACGGCATAACCGTTTGCAATGTTCCCGGCTATTCAACCGAAGCCGTTGCGCAGCATACCTTTGCCTTCATTTTGGCGCTTTTAAACCGAGTTGGCGAATATAATAAAACCGTTTTAGAGGGCGACTGGATAAAAAGCCAAACCTTCTCTTATTTCCCTATTCCCCTCTTGGAGCTTGCGGGAAAAACTATTGGAATCGTTGGCTTCGGCAGCATCGGTCGCCAGGTTGCCCGAATCGCTAAAGCCTTTAATATGCGCGTTTTGGTTCTAAACCGCAGCAAAATTTCTGATCCTTCCGTAACCCAGGTTGATTTTGATACTCTCCTTCGCGAGAGCGATATAGTAACCCTTCATTGCCCCCTAAATGCCGATTCCGCCGATATGATGAACGGCGCCGCTTTTAGAAAAATGAAAAAAGGCGCGTATTTTATCAATACCGCCCGCGGACCGCTCGTTGATGAATATGCGCTCAAAACCGCCCTTGAATGCGGTCATTTAGCGGGAGCGGGTCTCGATGTTTTAAGAAACGAGCCGATGAGTGAAGACTGCCCGCTATTCGGCGCAGAAAACTGCCTCATAACCCCCCATATCGCTTGGGCGGGGGTTGAAACCCGCGAGCGACTCATGGATGTTGTTTGCGAAAACATAAAAGCCTTCCTCCGCGGCGAGCCGCAAAATGTTGTTAAATAAAGGAGCGCTACTCATGGTTAAAATCGGAAACGATTGGGATAATATTCTCGCCGATGAATGGGGAAAACCCTATTATAGAGAGCTTCGCGAGTTCTTAAAAAAAGAATACAGCACCACCACCGTTTATCCCGATATGAACGATATTTTTAACGCCCTGCGCTATACCTCCTTTGCCGATTGCCGCGTTTGCATTATCGGGCAAGACCCCTACCACGAACCCGGTCAGGCACACGGGCTTTGCTTCTCGGTCCGCGAGCCTACTCCCCTGCCCCCGAGCCTTAAAAACATCTATACCGAACTCTATAGCGACCTCGGAATAGCTCCCGCCAAAACAGGCGAGCTGACCGCATGGGCAAAACAGGGTGTTTTGCTGCTTAATAATACCCTAACCGTTCGCCGCGGCGCCGCCGCAAGCCATAAAGATAAGGGATGGGAAACCTTTACCGACCGAATAATTTCGGAACTCAATAAAAAAGATACCCCCATTGTTTTTCTGCTTTGGGGTTCGCCCGCGCGCAAAAAATGCGAAATTATCACAAACCCGATTCATAAAAAACTAACCTGCCCGCACCCAAGCCCCCTATCGGCCTACCGCGGCTTTTTCGGCTGCCGCCATTTCTCGCGCTGCAACGCGCTGCTCGAGAGCGCGGGTATGCCGCCCATTGATTGGAGAATAGAAAAATAATAAAACCCCCGATTTTTCGGGGGTTTTTATTATTCATCCAGCTTGAGAACGGCCATGAAGGCATCCTGCGGAACCTCAACAGTTCCGAGCTTTCTCATTCGCTTTTTACCTTCTTTTTGTTTCTCAAGAAGCTTCTTCTTTCGAGTTATATCGCCGCCATAGCATTTTGCAAGAACATCCTTGCGCATTGCCTTAACAGTTTCG
>JAZOXC010000175.1:0-2520 GCA_045659535.1 Acutalibacteraceae bacterium | reverse complement strand
CGCCTTAATATCGTTGAAATCGAAAAGGATATCGAAAATCTAAAATCGGTTAAGGCTTCTCTTGAAAATGCCGTAGGAAACCGCCTTGAGCGCGGAAATATCCTTGGCGCAGAGAAGACCGAACTTTTGGCCAAGAACGATGAGATTCTTGAGCAGATCGAGAAGATTAAGGGCGATATCGAGGCTCTAAGACAGAATAAGAGCGATGCCGAAAAGGAAACAGAGGCTCTTATCGGTTCGAGAGGCGAAATGGAAAAGAGTTCTCATGATATGCGCGTTCGCGAGCGTGAGATCTTAGAGCAGAAGGAAACCTTAAGCGGTGAGCTTGCTCGACTCAACGAGCGCAGAGAATCTATGCTTCGCGAGCTCGATGAGGTTGTTAAGCGCCTTTATGATGAATATCAGTTAACCCGCAGCGAAGCTGAGGAGATGGGCATCGTTATCGAAAACATCTCCGAGGCTAAAAAGACATTAGCAGAGCTCAAATCCAAGATTCGCTCTCTCGGTCATGTTAATGTTGCGGCTATTGATGAGTATAAAGAGGTTAGCGAGCGCTATAATTTCTTGTCTGAGCAGGTTGCCGATGTTGAGAAATCGCGCGCCGAACTCAATAAGCTTATCTCTCAGCTTACAGGACAGATGCAAGAGTTATTTACCGAAGGTTTCTCTAAGATTAGTGCTACCTTCAGCAAAACCTTTAAGGAGCTTTTCGGTGGCGGACAGGCAGAGTTAACCCTCAGCGATCCCACCAACATCCTTGAAAGCGGCATTGATATCAACGTTAAGTTGCCCGGTAAGAATGTTCCGAGTCTTGATGGTTTGTCGGGTGGTGAGAAGGCTTTAATCGCGCTTTCGATTTATTTCTCGATTATGCGCGTTAATGCGCCTCCGTTCTGCTTCCTCGATGAGGTTGATACCGCACTTGATGATATAAATGTTGATCGCGTTGCCGATTATATGAGCCGCGCCGACTTTAATACCCAGTTCATTTGCATAACCCATAGAAGAGGAACCATGGAAGCCGCCGATATGCTTTACGGTGTAACCATGCAGGAGAAGGGTATAACCAAACTTCTTGAACTCAATGTAGCAGAGCTTGAGAAAAAGATGAACTTAAATTAAGAGGTTTATAAATGAAATTTTTCAGCAAAATCAGCGAGGGTTTAAGAAAAACTCGCTCTAACATCTCGGGCGCCGTAAACAGCGTTATTAAGAGCTTTAAAAAGATTGTTGAAGACCTTTTTGAAGAACTCGAAGAAATATTAATAACCTGCGATATCGGTGTTGCAACCTCGACCCATATTTGTGATGAGTTGCGCCGCCGAGTTAAGGATGAGCGCATAACCGACCCCGATGAGATCAGAAAGCTATTAAAGGAAACCGTTGCCTCAATGCTTTCGGGCGATACCACATTACACCTTGATACTCAGCCTTCGGTTGTGCTTATGATAGGTGTTAATGGCGTTGGTAAAACCACCACAATCGGAAAAATGGCTCTCGGTTTTAAAAAGCAGGGTAAGCGCGTTGTTCTTGGCGCTGCCGATACCTTCCGTGCTGCCGCTATCGATCAACTTTCGGTTTGGGCAGAACGCAGCGGTGTTGATATGGTTAAGAGTGTTGAGGGTACCGATCCCGCATCGGTTATCTTTGATACCATCGCATCGGCAAAGGCCCGCAAAGCTGATATCATAGTTTGCGATACCGCAGGTCGCCTTCATAACAAGAAGAACCTCATGGATGAACTCGCAAAAATGTATCGCGTTATAAATCGCGAACTTCCTGATGCCTCGCTCGAGACCTTGCTTGTTTTGGATGCAACTACAGGTCAAAATGCAGTAAATCAGGCTCGCGAGTTTAAGAATGTTGCCAATATTACAGGTATTGTTTTAACCAAACTTGATGGAACAGCGCGTGGCGGTGTTGTTCTTGCGATAAATCACGAACTCGGAATCCCTGTTAAATTCGTTGGCGTTGGCGAGGGAATTGATGATCTTCAGCCCTTTGATGCCGAAAAATTTGCCGAGGGATTATTTGAAAGCGAGGAAGAATAGTGAAATTCTTTATAGCAACCAAAAATGCTCATAAGGTTATTGAATTTAAAAGAATTCTCGAACCTATGGGTATCGAGGTTATATGTGAAAGCGATTTGCCTTATAGCCTGCCCGATGTTGAAGAGGACGGAACAACCTTTGAAGAAAACGCAACCATAAAGGCTTCGTTTGCTTGCGAAAAAACAGGTCTTGTTTCTCTTGCGGATGATTCGGGATTATGCGTTGATGCGCTCGATGGCGCTCCCGGAATTTTTTCGGCTCGTTATTCGGGTGTTCATGGCGATGATAAAGAAAACAATCGCAAGCTTCTGCGTGAGCTCGAGGGTGTTCCGTATGAGAAGAGAACCGCTCGATTTGTTTCTGCGGTTGCCTGTGTTTTCCCCGATGGTCGCCATTTTACCGTAACCGGCAAATGTGAGGGACATATTGATTTTGAAGAAAAAGGCGAAAACGGCTTTGGATACGATCC
>JAZOXC010000174.1:0-1820 GCA_045659535.1 Acutalibacteraceae bacterium | reverse complement strand
CAGCAAAAATCGAATTCCCCGAGCAAAAGCGCAACCTGATATATATCTATCTTGAATCGATGGAAACAACCTTCCTCAGCACCGAGCTTGGCGGCGGAATTGATAACAACGCGATTATCGATCTTTATAATTTAGCAAACGATAATATCAACTTCTCACATAATAGTTCAGTTGGCGGCGCCAGAACCCTCGCAGGAACCACCTGGACTGCTGCCGCACTTGTTGCACAAACAAGCGGTCTTCCCCTTAAATTTACGCTCACAGACGAGACAGGCGGCGACCAATACGATAACTTCCTTCCCGGAGTTACAACCATACATGACATTTTAAAGGAAAATGGATACTATCAAACAATTATGTTTGGTTCGCGCGGTGAATACGGCGGAAGACAGCAATACTTTGAACAACACGGTATGGACAAGGTTTATGATCTTGAAACCGCATACGAGGATGGAATAGTTCCCGAAGGTTACAAGGTCTGGTGGGGCATGGAAGATAAGCATCTAATAAGCTATGCCAAACAGGAGCTGCTTGAAATCTCCCAAAAAGACCAGCCATTCTCGTTCAGCTTATTAACCGTTGATACCCATCATATTGATGGATATCTTTGTGATGAATGCGGCGATGAGTTTGAATCGCAATACGAGAATGTTATGGCCTGTTCGAGCAAGCGAATTGTTGAATTCGTTGAATGGATTAAAGAGCAGGATTTCTATGAAAATACAACCATTATTATAACCGGCGACCATTGCAGTATGGATGAGGGTTATATTGATGATTATATGCATGAGGATTATATCCGCCATGTTTATAACTGCTTTATCAATCCCGATCCGAGTTTGAGCGTTGATAACACAAAAAACCGCTCCTTCGCAACAATTGATATGTTCCCAACAACCATGGCTGCTATTGGCTGCAAAATAGACGGTGATCGACTTGGACTCGGTGTTAACCTCTTCTCAGGTCTCGAAACCCTATGCGAAAGATTTGAGTTTTATGAGCTTAGCGATGAGCTTTCGAAACACTCAGAGTTTTATGATAAAAACTTAATGCGAATCGATTAAAAAAACCACCCAATTTTCATTGGGTGGTTTTAATTTTAGAACAATCCGGTTATCTTGCCATCAGCATCAACATCGATGCGCTCTGCGGCAGGAGATTTCGGAAGACCCGGCATGGTGAGAATGTCGCCGGTTAAAACAACGATAAATCCTGCACCTGCGGAAATCTTAACATTTTTAACTGTTACAGTAAAGTTATCGGGTGCACCGAGTTTCTGCGGATCATCCGAGAAGCTATACTGGGTTTTTGCTATACATATGGGGCAGTTAGAAAATCCAAGAGCAGTAAGCTGATCGATCTGCTTTTTGGCTGCGGGAAGAATGTTAATGCCATCGCCGCCGTAAACCTTTTTAACAACTGCCTCGATCTTCTCCTCGATGGTAGAATCAAGTTCATACGAGAAGGTGAAGTCGCCCTCTTCTTCCTCGCAAAGGCGAACAACCTCGCGAGCGAGATCTTCTCCGCCCTTACCGCCATCTGCCCAAACGGTAGAAAGAACGGTATTAACGCCGATTTCCTTACACTTATCAATAATGAATTCAATCTCGTTATCAGTATCGGTCGGGAAACGGTTAACAGCAACAACAGACGGAAGTTTATAAACATTCTTGATATTGGAAACATGGCGCAGCAAGTTGGGAACTCCCCGCTCCAGCGCTGCCAGATCTTCATTATTCAACTCGGTTTTGGAGAGACCGCCATGCATCTTCAACGCACGGATGGTCGCCACCATGACCACCGCATCAGGGGTCAAGCCT
>JAZOXC010000173.1:0-11999 GCA_045659535.1 Acutalibacteraceae bacterium | reverse complement strand
AAGCCCAACGTTAAGCGTGTTAAGGCCATCGTAAACGGTTCTCCTCGTCACATTAACGTTTGCACCCGTTGCCTTCGTTCGGGCAAGGTTGAGAGAGCTATCTAACCTTTCTGCAAATCAATTTTTACCACTAAAAGCAACCGATTTTCGGTTGCTTTTTTGGTTTTATACAAGTTTTTTAGATTTTTATTTTTTAATGGTTGACTTTTAAATAGCCACGGCATATAATACCCTCGAAAACAGCGTTTTCGGGGGTGTTTTTTTATGACCAACGATTTTACAAGCGGTTCTCCCTTAAAGCAACTTTTTTCGTTTGCTTTGCCCTTTTTGATTGGAAATTTATTTCAACAATTTTATAATATAGCTGACACGGTTATTGTTGGTCGTATGCTCGGACCCGATGCTTTGGCGGCAGTTGGCTCAACGGGAGCGCTTATTTGGTTTTTTAGCGGTTGCCTTTGCTCCATGACGGCCGGCTTTGGAGCGGTTTTAGCATATTATTTCGGCGCCCATCGCCCCGAAAAGGTTAAACATGCTTTTGGAATGAGCATTATCCTCTCGAGCGCTATCGGACTTGGGTTTACCATTATCTCCGCTTCCCTAACGATGCCGATTTTAAAGCTTTTGCAAACCCCTTATGAAAACGGCGTTATCTATATGGCCCATGACTATGTTCTTTGGATTTTCATTGGTCTTATCGGAACAACCATTTTCAACCTTTTATCCAACATTATTCGTTCGCTCGGAGACTCTAAAACTCCGCTTTATTTCCTTATTGCCTGCTGCATTATCAACATTATTCTTGATATTTTGCTTGTTCCCGTTATGGGAACGGCGGGCGCGGGACTTGCAACCGCAATCGCGCAGCTGATTTCGGGAATTTTCTGCATTATCTTTATTATAAAAAAACAGCCTGCCCTTCACATAAAAAAGCGCCATTTCACCCCTAATCGACACCTTATCAGACATCTTATAAAGATCGGTGTTCCGATGGGCGCTCTTAACATGATTCTTTCGCTCGGCAGTGTTGCGATGCAGTTTACAAGCAATACGCTCGGCAGCCTTTATATGGCATCTCAAACGGCTGCTGCTAAAATTGAAACCTTCGTTACGCAGCCGCTTTTATCCCTCGGCTCGGCAGCATCCTTCTTTGTTGCTCAAAACCACGGTGCGCGCAAATTCGACCGTATAAAGCAGGGCGTTTCAAAGGCTTTCTTCCTTGGCAACTGTTGGTGCGTTATTGCTACGGTTATAATGCTTCTGTTCGGAAAACTCTTGCTTGGCGCTATTGTTAGCTCTGCGGAAACCGAAATCATTAATAACGGCTTCACCTATATTCTTATAAATACACTTTGCAGTCTTATTGTTTCCTATGTTATTATCATCAAATCAGCACTTCAGTCTTTGGGTCGTTCAACCGCTCCCATCACCTCGGGCTTTACCGAAATTCTCGGTCGAGTTATAGCATCGGTGGGCGCCCTGACTATTTTCTCTTCGCCGGCAAATCAGTATTTAGGTATCTGCTTTGCCAATCCGCTGGCTTGGTTGTTTGGACTCGTTCCCCTATTTATCGACTATTCTATCTCAATAAGAAAATTTAAATCAGAATAAAAAAAGCCTTATGCTCACAGCATAAGGCTTTTTCTTTTAGTTTAACCAGTTGTCATCGATTTCGCCGTGTGACGGTCTTATCATAAGATCTCGCGCCGCATCGGTGGCTTTTTTATTTTTATACATAACAAGATAGCTCTGCTCGACTATCGGCATGGAAATTCCATACTGATTTCTGATTTTTTCGGCGGCAAGGGCGGCATAATAGCCCTCAACAGTTCCTACTCTCTCGAGCGCTTCCTCGATGGAAACACCCTGACCGAGAAGCTCTCCGAAACGATGGTTTCGGCTATGAACCGAGGTGCAGGTAACGATAAGGTCGCCCATTCCCGTAAGTCCCGCAAAGGTTTTTTCGTTTGCGCCAAGATGAATGCCAAGGCGGGCGATTTCGGTTAGTCCGCGGGTTATTAAGGCGGCACGGGTATTATCGCCGAGATGGAGTCCATCGCATATTCCTGCGGCTATGGCGATGATATTTTTGAATGCACCACCAAGCTGGGTTCCAATAACATCGGTATTTGTATAAACACGAAGTTTATCGCTTGAAAAGGCATTTTGAACGCATTTTGCAGACATTTCATCCCTCGAGGCGGCAACAAGCGAGGTTTCGATACCGCGGGCAACCTCCTCGGCATGGGAAGGTCCCGAAAGGATAACAACCGCGCGACCCGGCAGCTCATCCTCGATTACCTGCGATAAGGTATACAGAGTTTCATACTCGATACCCTTTGCAACATTGACAATAATTCCGCAATGCTCGGTCTTCGATAATCTCTTTGCGGTTTCGCGAACGGCAAAGGAAGGGGTTGCGATAACGGATATGGCAGAGCCCTCGATTTCGCTTAAATCGGATGTTAGGGCGATTGCATCGGGGATTTTTACACCCGGAAGCAGTTTTTCGTTTTCTCTTTTTGCCGATAATTCGGCAATTTCTCTCTCGAAAGGCGACCAAACGGTTACATCATGGCCGTTTTTACACAGAGACAGAGAAAGCGCAAGCCCCCAACTGCCTGCGCCTAATACAGAAACCTTAGACATTGTTTTTATCTCCTTTTCTCACAACAAGTCGTTTTTCTTCTCTTTTTATTAATCTTTTGATGTTATCCTTATGCTTCAGAATAACGAAAGCACCCATAAGGGCAGAAAGCACGAAGGCGGGACCGAGATCCGACATGGGATAAAGCTCCGGATGGAAGAAATATACCATTGTTACTACGGTTACCGCTGCGGCAATCGAGCCGAGGGACACTATTCTGAAGATAATCATAAATGCGGCAAAAACCACTAATCCGATGATGATAGCCGGATAGCAGCAAACCGCAAAAATGCCAACGCTGGTAGCTATGCCTTTTCCGCCCTTGAAGCTGAAAAACAGCGGGAAAGCATGACCTATCATGCAGAAAAGTCCGCAAAAATAGGCTCCATATACGGGGTTTAGCAACGGATGGGGAAAAAGCTCGAAAATATAGGGGAAAATAACCTCCTTGGCAACAAGGCAGGCTACTGTTCCCTTTAGGGCATCACAAACAAAGGTTAGAACTCCGGGGCCGATACCAACCGAGCGCATAACATTGGTCATGCCGGCATTACCGCTGCCATAGTTTCTAACATCTTTTTTTGCGAAAAGTTTTGAAAAAATAATTGCAAAGCTTATGCTTCCGAGCGCATAGGCGAAGAATGCCGCGCCGAGCACACATAAAAATGCCTTAAATTCCATAATGCAATCTCCTATTTATCTCCGCGTTCTCTAATAACAAATCGCACAGGGGTTCCTTCGAGTCCGAAGGTTGATCTTATTTGGTTTTCAAGATAGCGCTGATACGAAAAATGGAACAGCTCCGCCTTGTTACAGAAGCAAACAAATGTTGGCGGGCGGGTTGATGCCTGGGTCATATAGTAGATTTTCAGGCGCTTACCCTTATCGGTAGGCGGCTGAACCCTTGCAGTTGCATCAGCGAGCACATCATTGAGCATACCGGTTGAAATTCGCATGGTATTTTGCTGATTTACATACTTGATAAGCTCAAAGAGGCGGTCGATTCTCTGACCGGTTTTTGCCGAAATGAAGATAATCGGCGCATAGGACATAAAGGAAAAGTCGTTCATAAGCTTTTTTCTGTAGCTGTCCATTGTTTTGCCGTCTTTTTCGACTATATCCCACTTATTAACGGCTATAATGCAGGCTTTTCCCTGCTCGATGGCAAGACCTGCAACCTTTGAATCCTGCTCGGTAAAGCCATCAACGCCATCAATCATGATAACGCAAACATCGGCGCGTTCGATAGCCATTTTGGCGCGAAGAACGCTATATTTTTCGATTTGGTCCTCGACCTTGCTCTTGCGGCGAAGACCTGCGGTATCGATAAAATTGAATCGTCCGAAGGAATTTTCAACAACGGTATCGATGGCATCGCGGGTTGTTCCCGCCATATCCGAAACAATCGAACGCTCCTCGCCCGAAACATTATTAACAAGCGAAGATTTGCCTGCGTTCGGTTTACCAATAACCGCAACATTGATGATATCCTCCTCTTCCTCATCCGAGGATACGGGCGGAAGATACTTAAAGGCCTCATCCAAAAGGTCGCCCGTTCCATGACCATGAACGGCCGAAACAGCGATGGGATCGCCGAGTCCTAAATTATAAAACTCATAAAAATCGGTTGGTAAAGCGCCGATATTATCGCATTTATTAACGCATAAAACGATGGGTTTTCCGCTCTTTCTAAGCATAGCGGCAACCTCGTTATCGGCCGCTGTTACGCCTAATTCGAGGTTTGTTACAAAGATAATAACATTTGCAGTATCGATGGCTAAATTGGCCTGAGCGCGCATTTTTGAGAGGATTACATCATCTGTGCGCGGTTCGATACCGCCTGTATCGATGAGCATAACGGTTCTGCCCGCCCATTCGGCATCGCCATATATACGGTCGCGGGTTACACCGGGGGTATCATCTACTATTGCAAGGCGTTTGCCTATAAGTTTGTTAAAAAGGGTAGATTTTCCAACATTCGGACAACCTACTACCGCAATAACGGGTTTTGCCATTATATCACCTCAATTTTATCCGCGAAGGGCATCGATAAGACCATATCCATCGGCGGAAACAATTCTAACCCGAACGCCCAAGGCTTCGGATAATTCTGTTACGGTTACATCATCTAAAAATCTATCATTTTCATGGCGCAGCATAACATCGGGAATAAGCAATTCTTCGCCTATATCCTTGCCCTTTAGCTGGGCGATTATATCTCCGCCCGTTATGAGTCCCGCTACGGTTATATCGGGACCGAAAAATTCGTTTTCGATTTTAAATACTCTGCACTTTAGATTATGCCATTTTCTTTCGGCTGTGTCAACAATATTCCTAATAAGAGGATAAGCTGCAACACCGGTTACAAGGCTTATATTGCGCTCGTTTTCGGGATTTTCGGCCGATAAAACAGCTTCGCGGGAATCAGAAAGCATCAAGGCCCACATTCCAACTCCGTTTTCAAGCTGCAAAAAATCGCCATAATAATCACATTCGGGAATGGGCCTATCGGCGAGAAGGAAGAATTCATCGGCAGCAAAAACCCTACCTGTTTCCCTATATTCATCGATTATATCGAGCACCGAGGCTGCAGTTTCGCTGCTGAATTTCTCGAGCGGCTCGAGTCCCTCGCGATGTTTAGTTAATCCAACCGGAACGGCGGCGATACTCTTGACCGATTCCATTGCGGTAAGGTCGGAAAGCGAACGGCGAAGCTCCTCGCCATCGTTATAGCCCGGGCAGAGAACGAGCTGACAATTCATATCGATTCCTGCATCCGAAAAGCGCTTCATTATCGATAAAACCTCGCCCGCATGGGGGTTTTTCATCATTTTAACGCGAAGTTCGGGATTGGTTGTATGAACCGAGATATTAACGGGGCTGATATGCATTTTTATAATGCGGTCAACCTCATGATCGGTTATGTTGGTTAGGGTTATATAGTTGCCGAAAAGGAACGAAAGTCGCGAATCATCATCCTTGAAATAGAGGCTATCGCGCATTCCCTTCGGGAGCTGATCGATAAAGCAGAAAATGCATTTATTCTTGCAGGCGCGCTGCTTATCCATCAAATAGGTATCAAAAATCAGACCTATCTCATCGCTCTCGCGCTTTTTGATGGTCTTTTCCTTTTCTTTTCCTTTATGATTTATGAACCTGATTTTGATTTTTTCTTCGGACTGATAAAAGCGGTAATCAAGAACATCGAGCACCGCATTTCCGTTTAGGGAAATGAGGGTATCCCCCGCTTTTATTCCCGCACCCGCGGCAGGCGAGCGCTTTTCGACCGATTTGATTATAACAGCCATAAAACCCCCGTTTTTTCAAAAAAATAGGGGAGGAATCACTCTTCCTCCCCTACTCAAACTTGAAATTAATCCTCAACCTGGACTACCTGACGGTCGCCGTAATAGCCACAAGCCTTGCAAAGTCTGTGCGGTCTCTTATACTCGCCGCAACGCGAGCATTTTACGAGAGCCGGAGCCTCGAGTTTCCATACATTTGAGCGTCTTTTATCTCTTCTTGCTTTAGAAGTCTTTCTCTTCGGTACTGCCATTTGATTCTCCCCCTTAAAGTGGTTTTAATTATCATTCAATAACTGAGCTAATGCCTCAAGACGCGGGTCGTGAGAGACGGAATTGCATCCGCATTTACCCTCGTTGAGGTCCTGTCCGCACATGGCACAAACGCCCTTACAGTCATCCCTGCAGAGATGCTTCATGGGGAGGAAAAGAACGATTTCATCGCTACAAAGTTCCTCGGCATTAAGCTGCATATCGGGGATTTCTATAATATCATCGTTTGCCTCTGCGGCAAGCTTGGACACAAGCACGCGTTCGATACGAACCTTGTGCTGTTTTATGGTTTCTTTTCCGCAACGATCGCACGGAGCGACAAACTCAACCTCGCAGAGGAGGTCGGCGGTTACGATTCCTGCTCGATTATATACCCTTCCGCTTACTGCGACCGGCTTTTTTATCGGGCAGACACCATAGAAATCCATCTCACTCATGTCCAGCTCAAAATTGACGGGAATGCTTGCACCATCTGATATAAAAACGGATTTTAAATCAAGAATCACAGTCCCACCTCATTTGTCTCACCGACTATTATATATGCGTGAGGATGGTTTGTCAAGGTTTTTTATTTTTAAAATTCAATAAAAAACGGCGGGAGACCCACCGTTTTTTGGGATATTATGTTAGATTTTCTCGGCAACCTCGAAAACCGCTGCGGGAAGGTCGCTTTCATCGCAAGAAACGGTGAATACAAATTCAACCTCGTTCTGCTTGGAAAGATCCTCAACTCGGCCTAAGAAGGCTGCGAGTTCGCCGTAATCACGGGTTCCGATGCGAAGGGTTGCATCGCCGAAAATATGGGTTACATCATGGTTGCCGGAGCAGATGCCGCAAAGAAGAGCATAATACTCGCCATAACCGGATATAGAATAATTATTTACATCAATGAGACGAGCCTTGTGGCTTATGCTAAAGGTTAGGGTATCGCCCTTTTCAACGCAAACAACATTGCCTTTTGATTCAGCCGCAGTTGCATTTACGAGGTCGATGAGTTTCTTGGTTTTACCCGAGCCTTTGTTTCCGATAATAAGTTTTACCATAATTGTCAACTCCTTTTATATTAAACCGCCACCGGGCGGTAGTCTACCTAAGACAAACGAGCCTCAAGTTCTGCTTTTTCTGCTTCGTATCCGGGTTTGCCGAGCAGCGCGAACATATTTTTCTTATATGCTTCAACGCCGGGTTGATCAAAGGGATTAACACCAAGCATATAGCCCGAGATAGCACAAGCTTTTTCGAAGAAATAGATGAGTCTGCCCAAATCCTCTTCGTTTGCGGCATCCATCTCGATAACGAGGTTGGGAACGCCACCATCGGTATGAGCCAATACAGTTCCTTCAAAAGCCTTGCGGTTTACGAAGGAGAGCGGCTTGCCCGAAAGGAAGTTTAGACCATCGCCATTTGTTTCCTCTTCTTTTATTATAACATCTTCACCGCAGCAGTCAATAGTTACAACGGTTTCGAATAAAATTCTTTTTCCATCCTGGATATACTGACCCATCGAATGAAGGTCGGTTGAGAAGGTTACGGATGCGGGGAAAATACCCTTATTATCCTTGCCTTCACTCTCGCCATAAAGCTGCTTGAACCATTCTGCCATCATAGTGAAGCGGGGTTCATAGCTAACCAACAGCTCGATTTCCTTACCCTTGCGATAAAGAGCATTGCGAACCGCAGCATAGCGATAGCAATCGTTCTTTTCGATATCGGTATTCATATATTCCTCGCGGGCGGCTGCGGCACCGGCCATCAAGGCATCGATATCGGCTCCGCAAACGGCTATCGGCAAAAGACCAACAGCGGTTAAAACCGAGAAGCGACCGCCAACATCATCGGGAATTACGAAGCATTCGTAACCGTTTTGGTCGGCGAGCTGCTTTAGGGTTCCGCGGGCTTTATCGGTTGTGCAGTAAATGCGCTTTGCGGCCTCATCCTTGCCATAGCGGGTTTCGAGCATTTCGCGGAGAACGCGGAAAGCAACGGCGGGTTCGGTTGTTGTTCCCGATTTTGAGATAATATTAACCGAAACTCGCTTACCCTCGCAAAGGCGGAGGATATCGGATAGAGCGCTGCCCGAAATTGAGTTACCTGCGAAATAGATTTCGGGGGTATTTTTCGGGAGCGAGTTATAATACGGGGATTTTAAGAATTCGATAGCGGCGCGGGCGCCGAGATAAGAACCGCCGATTCCGATAACGATTAAAACATCGGAATCCTCGCAGATGCGGTTTGCAGCTGCCTTTATGCGGGAGAATTCTTCCTTATCATAGTTTACAGGTAGGTCGATCCAGCCTAAAAAATCGTTGCCGAGGCCGGTGCCCGAGTGAAGCTCGTTATGGGCGATTTCTACCTGAGTTTTAAGACCCGAAAGGTCGTTTGGTCTTAAAAATTCATTTGCATATTTTTCAGTAAAACGGATAGCCATTTGAACACCCTTTCTTTAAATACATTCTACTATATTTTTATAAATATTTCAACAAAAATAATTGATTTTGGGCGGCTATTTTTTGAAAATTTATTAAAAATTCACAATTCCGCGCAAAAGCCAGCCGAAAGCGGTTAAAACATTTCTTTTTTCGACCGTTTCCGCAGCAAAAAGCGGTATCTCGCCTACCTCTTCGCCATCCACGGTTACCATTATTCTACCGATTTTATCGCCCTTGTTTATCGGGGCTTTTAGATTTTCCTCGAGATAGGCGGTTTTTATGATTTCGGGTGTTCCCTTTCGGCTTAAGACCGATAAATCCTCGCCCGCTTTAAGTAAAACACTCTTTTGCTTGCCACCGCGAACAACAACCCTTGTATTTTCCTCTAAATCGGCAGAAATTTTTGAGAAGGTATAGTTTGCAAAGCCGAAATCGAGCATCGCTCTCGCACCGCCGAAGCGGTCATCGCTTGTTGCTCCACCCATAACAACCGCAATTAGGGTTAGGTCTTCCCTTTTTGCGGCGGCCGAAAGACAATATCCCGCTTTACTTGTTGTGCCTGTTTTAAGACCTATGCAGCCATCATAAAATCGAACGAGCTTATTGGTATTAACAAGCTCGCTTTCTCCCCCACGGAGGGTATCCATCCAAACGGTTGAATAATTGGTGATTAGTTCATGCTTTACAAGCTCGCAGGACATCAGCGCAACATCATAGGCGGTTGTTAGATGACCATCGGCATCAAGACCTGTGCAATTAACAAAATGGGTGTTTTCCATTGAAAGTTCGGCGGCTTTTTGGTTCATGAGGGCAACAAATGCCTGCTCACTTCCCGCTATCGCCTCGCCAAGGGCAACGGTGGCATCGTTTGCCGATGCAATAACAACGGCGCGCAACAGCTCATCGACCGTCATTTTTTCGCCCGGCTCGAGCCAAATTTGGGATCCGCCCATGCTTGCGGCATACTCACTTGTTGTTATCTCGGTTTCGAGGGTTAGGCGCCCATCTTCGATGGCCTCCATCACCAAAATTAGCGACATAATTTTGGTTATCGAGGCGGGCGAAAGCCGCTCGTCAGGGTTATTTTCATATAAAACGGTTAAGGTTTCGGGCTCGATCAAAACAGCACTTTTAGCCGAAATATCGAGGTTTCCGTCGATTAGGGTTACCGCCGATACAAAGGATTCATCAAAAAGCTCATCGGAATAAAATTCGGTTGATATTTTTTCCTTCGCCGCCACATATACTGACGACGAAAGGACAAGCACTACCGCACACAAAACACAAAAGATTTTCTTCATTTTTGCACCCCCATAGTATTCATATAATAACTATGCCGCGGTGGATTTTTTAATGCCGCGGGTGGGATGGTGGATGGTTATTTTTTGGGTTTTTGGCATATAATAAACCCATGAAAAAGGCTTATTTTAGGGGGTTCGCGAAGGCAGGACAGCCAAAATCTACATTTTGCATAACCGTTTTGCCAAAAAATACCATAAAACGACAAGTTTTATTCGGTTACAAATTTGTAACCGTTTCGCACGGTAAAGTGTTTTTGTGCATTTCTCACAAAACAGAGGGGTGTTTTTGGGTTGACAAAAACGAAAAATGCCGATATAATCGCTCTTACATTGTTTTTTTACCGGAATACTGCGTGATATGCAGAGCGCCTATGGCGTTTTTCCTATTATAAATATAAAGGGGAAATTCAATGATAGAAAAAATCAAATCCGGCTTTAGCAGAGCCTACCGCAGCTGCTCCGGCAGAACCCGCTGCCTCATCGCTCTCGGACTTGTTTCTGCTATACTGTTCTCGGTTTTGGCTATCTCGGTTAAGACCGTTTCGGTTACAACCGATGGTGAGCATGTTGTTACACTTAAGACCATGCTTTCGGACACCGACAGTATATTAGAGCTGGTAAATGTACCTTATGACGAGGATGATTTGGTTACTACAGATCGCAGCGCCGGTAAGGTTGACATTTCGGTTAAGTATTCCTTCCCTGTTCATATAACACTCGGAAGCAAGACCACTACCGTTACAACAACCGGAGCTAAGGTTGGCGAGTTGCTCGATATGGCTCACATCGTTGTTAGCGAAAATGATATCGTTAACTATGATCTTGACACATTTATCACCGCAACCGCATATATCGATGTTATCGACATCGACTATATTACAGAAACCTACAATCAGCGCATATATTTCAAGGCCAAGACCGTTTACGACAAGAACATGCCCAAGGGCAGACGCATTGAATCGGGCGGCGTTGAGGGTCAGAAGCAGATTACCTGCAAAAAGACCATCGTTAACGGCGTTGTTACCAATGAAGAAGTTATAAACGAGGTTGTTCTTTCGGAGCCGGTTGATAAGGTTATCACCATCGGCACCAAAAAGGTATCCGATCCTATCAAGGAAACCATCGTTTCGGGTCCCTCGAGCGAGAACAAGGTTCAGAATGTTGCTGTTACCGATAGCTCGAAGGTTAAATCGGTTTCGGTTCTCAAGCCTGCAAAGCCCATTGAGCTTGATGCAAACGGAAACCCCGTTAACTACACAAAGCATTTAAAGGTTCAGGCTACCGCCTACCTCGCAACCGGAACTTGTGCAACCGGCGTTGCATGCAAACCGGGATATATCGCGGTTAACCCCAACTATATTCCCTACGGAACAAAGATGTATATCAAGTCGAGCGATGGCAAGTATGTTTATGGCTATGCCATTGCTGCTGATACAGGCGGATTCATAAGAACCAAGCCGACCAATGTTGATCTTTCGTTCCCGACCAATGATGCATGTATTTTATTCGGTCGCAGAAATGTTGAAATCTATATTTTAGAGTAGTTTAAAACCACACCGTTTTCGGTGTGGTTTTTTGTTTTATGGTGTGGGAGGCATGTTGGCTCTTATAGGGTGGTGATCGGTTAGGTTATATTCGGTTTTCGCGGGAGAAAAATTAATTTGGCATATATAATATATGTAATTACATATATATGAGGTGTTGGAAGCGGGGCATAAATATTATGTAAACTTCGCAAAAAAGGCTTGAAATAGCGGTTTTTAGAGGGTTCATAAAAATTGTTACAAAATTGACATTTAAATTCGTTAAAAAACTATAAAAATCCTTGACTTTTATACTGATTTTGTAGTATTATTATTCTGTAAATTTATCCTATTCGGAGTATACCCATTAGCACCCCTCCGGATAGAGAATTATGAAGAGGTGTTTATATGAAGAAAGTTCTCAGCATTGCTTTGTCGGTTATGCTTATCCTGAGCGCCCTTTCGGTTCTCATGATTCTTCCGGCAACTGCAAACAGCGAGATACCGGATGCTCCCGTTAGCCT
>JAZOXC010000172.1:0-5430 GCA_045659535.1 Acutalibacteraceae bacterium | reverse complement strand
ATATAAAGCTCACCGCTGCTGATCTCTTCAAGACCTGCAACCATACGAAGAGTAGTAGACTTACCGCAGCCGGAAGGACCAACGAGAATGATAAATTCCTTGTCCTTGATTTCAAGGTTGAAATCGGAAACGGCAACTACTCCGCCAGGATATTTCTTATAGATGTTGCGAAGTGACAAACTAGCCATTATTTTTTGACCTCCTAATATTTAAGCAGATACCTGCTTATAAGCATACTTCTTTTCATCATGAGTAATTATACCAAAACGCACAAAAAAAAGCAAGAATATTTTATCCAAAATAAAGTTGTTATGTTTGTAACAAATGTATAATAAGTGGGTTTTTTATGGAAAAATCAGGTTGTTTGCGATATTTTCGCAAATAGCTCTTCCCCGCTCTCCACTACTATGAACTCGCCCTCGCAAACAGTATCGGGTAAAGACAAACCACCAATTCGAATGCGCGACAAACCGTTAACACCGAGACCAACAACGCCAAACATTCTTTTAATCTGATGATATTTACCCTCGCAAATGGTTATAGAGGCTTGGCATCTGCCTGTTCTTACAAGCTTTGCCGGCATACAAACCGATCCATCCGCTAAGGTTACACCCTCGGCAAAAAGTTTAATATGTTCCTCTGTTACCTCGCCATCCAAAACCGCAATATACTCTTTTTCTATCTTGGATTTAGGCGAAATAACCTTGTGCGACATCTGACCATCATCGGTCAAGATAAGCAAACCGGTTGTATCCTTATCGAGTCTTCCGACCGGAGCCATATCTTTGCGCCTCAGGGCATCGGGTAATAAGTCGATAACGGTTTTCTGGCGTTTATCCTCGGTTGCTGTTAAAACCCCTGCGGGCTTGTTCATAACAACATAAAGATATTTGTTATAAGCAACCGTTTCTCCGTTTACGGCAATCGAATCCTTCTCGGTATCGACCTTATAATCATAATGCTTTTCGGTAACGCCATTAACGGTTACACGCAAGGATTTTAGCGCTTCTCTTGCCTCGCTGCGCGACATTCCCGCTTGGTTCGACAGATATTTATCCAGTCGCATTAAAGCCATTTTAAACTTCTCCTGTTTTTTCTATTTTAGCGGCAGCATAAATCCGCCCCATGTAGGCGAAGAAACATCTCCGCCGATCAACTTCCCGTTTCGGCAAAGGATGGTAACTAAAACCCTTTCTTCGCCGTTATAATTCAAGGCCTCGTAGCTGTATTTTGTTGCCGCAAGACCCCTATAATCCAAAAGGTTGAACCCCGCCTCTGTTTGGAGTTTGTTATAAGCCATATATGCATCGCCAAACTCCTTTGGTATCATAACCTCTGTTTCAATCAGCGATTCCGAAACTATACCGAACCCGAGGTTAATAAGATATTTCTCTCTTATCTCGGCATCACGCATATCACCGGTCGGTTCGGCGCCGGTAATTATAATACCCTCGATTATAAAAACAAAGCCAAGAAGCAACAAAAAAGATGCCATACGAAGCCAGCGTTTGCCCAGCACAGCATACAATAAAAACACATCCCCTTCAAGGTTATACTAATACTATGAAGAGGGATGCGATTATATTACTTTTTAAAAATTACACAAACAGCATGAGCTGCTATACCAAGCATCTCACCTGTGAAGCCAAGGCCTTCCTCGGTTGTTGCTTTAATATTTATGTTTTCGGCAGCAGTTTTGCAGTCTGCCGCAATATTACCAACCATTTCGGCAATAAACGGAGATAGTTTCGGTTTTTGAGCAATAACCGTTGCATCAATATTGCCGATTTCATATCCTTTTTCTTCAAGGAGTGCAACCACTCTGCGAAGCAAAATTCTGCTATCTATATCCTTGAATTCAGAAGAATTATCAGGAAAATGCTTACCAATATCACCGAGTCCTGCGGCGCCTAAAAGTGCATCGCTAACCGCATGAAGCAAAACATCGGCATCAGAATGTCCGAGCAGCCCCAAAGAAAACGGAACCTCTACCCCGCCCAATACCAAGCGGCGATCTTCTGCGAATTTATGAACATCATAACCATGACCTATTCTAATCATTTTTTCCTCCACCGCTCAAAATACCCTCTGCAATAAGGATATCCTCTTGGGTTGTTATTTTAATATTTTTATAACTGCCTTCAACAATGTGTATTTCCATACCATCTGCCTCGGCGATCGAACAATCATCGGTAAACACCGATAAATCATTCCTTGATAGAATAGCTTCCTTAAATTTGGGATAGTTAAATCCCTGCGGAGTTTGAATGGAAACTACCGATTCTCTATCGATCGTTTCTTTAATCACACCATTTTCAACAGATTTTAAAGTATCCTTAACCGCAACAGCACATGCAGCCGCACCAAAGCTTTTAACAGCATCAGCAACCGATTCGATTATTTCTTCGGTAACGAACGGTCGGGCTCCATCATGGATCAACACGCATTCTGTGTTATCATCGAGCAAAAGAATTCCGTTTTTAACCGATTCCTCGCGACAAGATCCGCCAACAGTGATATCCGTTAGCTTGGTTATCATATATTTTTCGGCAAGCATTTGAAAGCTTAAAATATCGCTTTCTCGCGCAACAACAACGATATTCTTAACGCATTTAGCATTCTCGAAAGCCAACAGAGTTCTTGCGAGCACAGGAATTCCGCCAATGGTTAGCATCTGTTTAGATACTCCTCCCATTCGGCTTGAAGATCCCGCCGCAACAACAACCACCGAAACATCGCCATTGTTTTCCGACTCGGTTTCATATTTTAAAAGCAGCTCGGTTAATTCCATACTTCCCTCACGAAAAAAGCCGCCCTTTGAAAACAAAGCGCGGCTTTTGGTCTAAAAGATTATTCTTCGCAATCGCCGTCACAGCAGTCGCAATCGCACTCGAAATCGAACTCAAGATTAGTTCCGCAGTTGGGACAATCAATGCTACCCTCATCGATCATGTCTTCATCGAGACAGATGATGTCGTGGCAGTTGGGGCACTCAACCTCATAGAGTTCATCATCGCAATCACAGCAATCATCACAATCGCAGCAATCGTCATCTTCATAAACGAAATCTTCAACAGCAGCGAGATCCTCATCAACAGCATCAATCTGCTCTGCGAGCTCTGCGCAACCATCTTCGAGATCTTCAACGGTAAGAGCGATATCATCAAGAACATCGATTATAGCCTTAATAACCTTGTCCTGCTTGCTATCAGAAAGCTCAAGACCATCTGCGAGACCTTTAATGTAGGCAACTTTTTCGGAAATTGTCATAGTAATACACTCCTTCAAAGGTTATGTTAAACAAAGTTTTTAAAATTATGCACGTTCCATATACTCGCCGGTGCGGGTATCGATACGGATCATATCGCCTTCGTTGATGAAGAGCGGAACGCGGATTTCAGCGCCGGTTTCAAGAGTTGCGGGCTTGGTTGCGTTGGTAGCAGTATTGCCTGCAAATCCGGGATCGGTCTGGGTAATCTGAAGTTCAACAAATGTGGGCGGCTCAACGCCGAAAACATTGCCCTTGTAAGAAAGAATCTTACAAACCATGTTTTCCTTTACAAACTTGAAAGCATCGCCAAGGTCAGAAGCATTAACCGGAACGAGCTCATAGCTTTCGGGATCCATGAAATAATAGAGACCCTCATCGCTATAAGAGAATTCCATTTCCTTTCTCTCAACGAATGCGGTGGGATATTTATCGTTAGGGTTGAAGGTGCGTTCAACAACCGAACCGGCAATAACATTTCTGATCTTAGCGCGAACAAAAGCTGCGCCCTTACCGGGTTTTACATGCTGAAACTCGATGATCTGATAAACATTACCGTCCATCTCAAATGTTACACCGTTTCTGAAATCACCAGCACTTACCATTTTAAAATTCCTCCAAAAAACAAAATCAAAAATAAGTTAAATACTAACTCTAAAAAATTATAAGGTTTTTTTATCCTTTTGTCAAGACTTTAGCGCTATTTTAGAAGCGATAAATAGCAGTCTTTCATCATTTTCGCATCCTCTGCCTGGGTGCCATCCGATTCGCATATAATAATGGGCGATGCATTCTTTTCGGCGATTAGTTCCATAACGGGTTCATAATCAGGACCGAAAACATGGTCCTCAAAGGTTAGATGCTTTTTCTCTCCGCCATCGGTATACTCAATTTTAGAAAAATGCGAATGAAATGTTTTCATTCTTGCGTTGCCGAGACGATTTTCCATTTCATCAAAAACATTAAGGAAATCAGCTTTTTCTTTAAGGCCGCCCAAGGTTCTTGCGTTTAAATGCCCAAAATCAATACAAGGAATCAGTCGCTCATCAAGCTCGCAGAGCGATAAAACCTCGCCGAGAGTTCCGAGCTGATTTATTTTTCCCATGGTTTCGGGACAAATGTGAATATCCGATAAACCCTCGCTATCCAAAGCAGCAAGCGCTTTTTTCATGGTATCGCACGCGAGAGCAAGCGCTTCTTCGCGGCTGATTTTACCACACGAACCGGTATGAACAATTATGCGGTTTCCGCCCATGGCCTTTACGGCACGAGCGCTGCTTAGAATATAGTTTATGGAATTTAAGCGTTTATCCTCCTCAACCGAGGACATCGAGATATAATACGGCGCATGAAGCGAAAGGGCTATCCCCTTTTCTGCAGCTCTTTTTCCAAGTTCTGCCGCTTTATCTTGTCCTATATTTACTCCGCGGCCACATTGGTATTCAAAAGCATCGAGTCCCATTTTTTCAACATATTCGGGGACCTCAAGGCTGCCCTTATATCCCATTTTGAAAAAACTTTCGGAATTTCCTGCAGGACCAAATTTTGCAGACATAATATCACCGACCTAAAATTTATATCTTTTTAAAAGTTTCTTTTCGAGCCAACGGCGAACCTTAAAGCTCCATTTATCCTCGGGCAGAATAGGTGTTAAGAGTATTTTTTTAACCCTCGAAACCCAACCGCCGAGCATATCGGTAAACATCTGATCGCCAACGATAGCAACATTTTTTCGCTTTTCGCCTACCGCCTTTGCGGCGCGGAAATAGCCAAAAGGAAGCGGTTTTGCCGCGGTTGAAATAAACGGAAGCCCTATTCTGTTTGCGAAAGGCTCTACCCTTCTTTTTTTAGAATTGGAAAGAACAATTAACTTTATGCCGTTTTCTTGCATCAAGGCCAACCAATCCATTAAACCATCGGTTAGAGTTTGTCCGTGATGGGTCGACATGGTATTATCAACATCAAGCAATAACGCATTAACCCCCAAAGACTTTACATCATCAAGGGTTATATCAGTTATTCTATCGCGTTTAATATGTGGTTTAAAAATCATAAAATCCCCTTCTTGCACAAAAAAGCGGCCGCTTAGTTGCAGCCGCTTTTATGCAATAAGTAATTTATCGGAACTTGCGCTTACGGGCGGCTTCCGACTTCTTTTTACG
>JAZOXC010000171.1:0-3012 GCA_045659535.1 Acutalibacteraceae bacterium | reverse complement strand
CCAACGGTTCCATGATTATCATCACCTGCGGTTACTGCAACCGGCTCTCGGGTTGCACCATAATGGCAATATAGCTGGTATTCATAGTCGCCGCGACCATTAAACATATCCTCCTCGCCGCCGGAATTAAACACCTCAAATCCCCAAAGGTTTTCAAGACCTAAATAGTCCTCGGGTGTTTGCATCGACCAGCGGGGATGGTTATACTGACATAAAAATCCTGCCTCTTTTGCCTCGCGGATTACCTTGTTTATATTCTCGACAGTATACTCACGAACAAAAGGAATAAAAGCATTTGCATTTTTATCCTTGGCGATAAAGTTTAGATGATAGGTTGGATTTGAGGGCCAAGAATATGCGGGATTGCCGCAATTAAACTCGCTGGCGGTAAGCGCTAAAAAGTTTTCATCATCAAGTTCGGTATGGGGCACCATGGTTCGATGGTCGCTGTATGCGATGATTTGATAGCCCTCTGCCATATAATGCTCTTTAAGCTCGGCGGGGGTAAAAACGCCATCAGAATCGGTGCTATGGCTATGCATATTTGCCTTATAAAACTTGTTTTCAGGGTTAAACAGATACTTTCTCATTAGCCTCACTCCTTATGTTTGATTATATTACCGAGGGTAGCTAAAGTCAACGAAAAAAGAAAAGGAGGCGGAGCTTTTCCGCCTCTTTTTTTAGCCTAAAATATGATAATAATATGCGGGTAACGCACTCCAACCATGGCAAAGACTGCCCGCGTTTGAAAAATCGCGTTCTCCCAAGAAGGTTTCCCAAAATGAGGTTGCACCGCAGTTTAGCATATGACCATATTTTTCTCTTATTTCGCCTAAGATATATTCCCGATAAGCGGGATTAACCTTAAGCAGCGCTTCATACTTATATATGAGCATAGAAAGCGAGGTCTCGATTAGCGATTTATCACTAATAATTGCCTCGGCTGTTCGCTCATCGCCGAGTCCTATAAGCAGGGCAAAGGCATTGCCGAGCTGCGATTTATAGGCTCGGTTATCGGTTCGAAGATAAAAAGAACCGCTCTCGCTATCGAAGAATTCGCGAATGATTGCCTTTTTCATAGCGGAGAAATCGCAAGAAAACTCCTCGCCCGCCATAGAGCAGAGTTCCATAAACCTTTCGCCCGCATATATAAACGCGCAGTTTAGCAGCAGATGATAGTTATGAGTTGGAACATAATTCGGGTTTATCGGGATGGCATCATGCGAGCCGTCGGTCCACTCGAAAAAGTTCCAAAACGGCGCGGGAAAATCGAGAATAAGACCACTTTCATCGATTTTAGCCTTGAAATTATTCATGATGGTTCTCATGGTTTCCATGGTCTCGCGAAGGATGCTTTTATCCCCTGTATGCTTGATATAATCATAAACCACAACGGGATACATCGCCGAAAAAAGCGGAATCGAGGGGGTATTTATCGAGGGGAAGGTTAGCTCCAAGAAGCCATCCTCTCTCCTACCCTTCGACATAAGAACAATATTCGCACGTGCAAAATCGGTCTCATTGAAAACATGATAGCCGCAAAGCATTTGATTTCGCGAATCGAGAACATATAATGCCTGCTCGCGCCACGGAGTATCCTCATAATGGGTATTCATACAAAGGCGAAGGGTTCGAACGCAGGTATCATATATTTTTTGGTCAAGCGGGTTGGAAAGGGAAAGACCGCGCTCGGTTATGGGATAAAGCACGGGAATAATGCCGAGCGATAAAATCTCGACTCCCTCGGGCAGATAACTCTCTAAATATCTTCCCGAAATGCGAACGAAAAACTGGGTAAACTCATGTGTTCCCTCTAAAGCCTCGAAATCGAGCGAGAAATCGCGACCGCCTATTCTTCGGCGAACACATCCATCTTCTAAATGCTGACCATATGCGATGGTAACGGTTCCCGCCTTTTGCGCCTTTAGTTTAAGCGATACATAGCCCGCGGTTTCGCGACCGAGGTCATAGATATTATTGCCAAGATATGTAGCCGGCAGAAAATCGAACAGCTCGGTTTTTTTAACGGGTCTTTTTAAAATATTTTGGGTTTTAGGGACCAAAACTGCAGCAGAAGGCTCGTTTTCGACCCCAATGCGCATTGCCGCGGCAAGACCAAGCTGAAAGGTTATTTCCTTACTAAAGTGCTGAACATAGCGATTATCATAGCCGCAGAGGGTTTGTTCACAACTATAAAGAGCCTCTGCCCCATCAATAGATAGCGAGAAAACAACACCCGCGCCATCATCGATATGGGTTTGGCTGTTTACACCCTCATAACGGACGGTTAGATAAAATCGATTTTTGCCCGAAACGCAGTATTCGGTTATATCAATTTCATCATAATATTTTTCGAAAGGATAGCCCGCAAATTGGCCAAAGGCCGCCATCTTATCGTTTATATAAAGGATATAATCGGTTTCGGCGGCCAAAATAAATTTCGCATTCTCGCCGCCAAAATCAAAGTTCCCTTCGAAATAGGCATATTCGTTTTTCTGGGGATTTTCGTTTATCCATATCCATTTCGCATTTTCGCTAAACATATTATCACCTATAAACAGAAAAGGTCCATTATTTCTAACGGACCTTTTAAAATAGCAATCTTATTTAATCATGCTTGCAACTTCATCAGCGAAGTTGTCCTGGCGCTTCTCGATGCCTTCGCCCTTTTCGAAACGAACGAATGCAGCGATCTTAGCAGCTGCGCCGAGAGCCTTTGCGGTGTTGTCAACATACTTACCAACGGTGAGATCACCATCGATAACGAACTGCTGCTCAACAAGGCAATTCTCCTTATAATACTTACCGATCTTGCCCTCAACGATCTTGCCGAGAACTGCATCGGGTTTACCTGCCATTTTGGGATCTTCCTTCATCTGAGCAACGAGGATCTCCTTCTCGCGGTCAACAACTGCTGCCGGAACGGAGGGGATGTCGAGATAAGAAGGATTCATAGCTGCAATCTGCATTGCAACATTCTTACCCATCTGAACGAACTCGGCATTAGCTGCA
>JAZOXC010000170.1:0-17249 GCA_045659535.1 Acutalibacteraceae bacterium | reverse complement strand
GATGCAGACGGCAAGCTCGTTTCCACCAATGCAACCGGGACCTTCTACACCGAAGGCACCTATACCGCAAAGTTCGCTGTTGCCCCCTATGCAACTGAAGGCGGCGTTATCGCTAAGAATGCTGACGGTTCTTACACCGCATCTGCTTACTACGGCAACCGTTTCGATGGTTGGTTCGATATCGACAACAACCTCGTTTCGACCGATGCTACCTATGCAGCTGTTGCAGGTAACTATGCTAAGTTCACCGTATTAAACCAGATCGTTGACGGCGGATTCGACTTTGGCGCAAACCAGGTTCATCTTAACAAGAACACCTACTCTGCTGAGGTTCTTACCGAAGCAAACGGCAACAAGTTCCTCCGTATGATTTCTACTACCACAGGTAATGACTTCTATGCATTCCAGTGGCAGTTCAAGCTTGATACCAACAAGAAGTATGTTATTACCTATAAGTATAGAACCGCTATGGATGAGAACGGCAACTATCTCTCCTCCGAAGGTGCTAACTATCGTAGCTTGTTAGTATATTCTCCGACCAATAACTACTCCTATGCTTGGGACCGCACCGTATTCGGCGCAGGTACCTATGTTGTAACCAGCGGTACTACTCAGACCTATAAGGGCGAGTTCAACGCTCTCCCGAGCGGCGGTACCGATAACTATCCGCGTGAAGGTTCCACTTCCTATGTTGGCGCATATTCCGACAACGAGGATGAGTGGGTAACCAAGTCGATCGTTCTCGACACTTCTGTTATGACTAAGTCTGACGGAACTCAGATTCCGGATGGCTCACTCTTCGGTCTTACCTTTGGTAACAACGGTGCTTGCACCTTGGCTATCGATATCGATGATATCGTAGTTTCCGAGGTTGTAGCTGAGGGTGAAAACCGCCATGCATCCGGTGAGCTTGGAACTTCGATGATCAGCTCTGCTGCTTCTACCGCAGTTCTCCCGATCACCTACACTGCTACACCCCACCGCGCAGGCTACAAGTTCAGCAACTGGACCGACGCTGAGGGCAACGTAGTTTCTACTGCTAACCCCTACTCCACCTTCGAAGGCGGCGTTCTTACTGCAAACTTCGAGCTTGATAAGCTTGATTTCAACGACAACACCGACTTCGAAAATGCTGACATTATCCCCGAGCAGATCCTCGACTTCACTCCGGGCGCATCTGCTGAGTTCGTTGGATACACCGAGTCTGACAAGGCTCTCGCAGGCTATGATGCTTCGATGGGCAATAACTACTTAAAGGTTAACGCTAACCCGAACAGCGGCCACCTTGACGTTGCACTTCCTGTTGACCTCGAGGCAGGCAACAAGTATCTTGCACACTTCAAGTTCCGCGTTCTCTCGCTCCCCGAGACCGTTGATGATAGCGCACTCGCTACCTCTTCCCGTTTCGACGTTCGTATGGATGCTGCTCCCAATGCTTGGTATGCTGAAACCTTTGCAGAACTTGGTATTACCTATAAGGCAAAGGGCGCTGTAGGCTATGGCGATATTCTCAACAGCTATAGTTCTGACGGAACTCTCTATTGTAACTGGCTTGAAGGCGCAGATCGCTATGGATACGTTGATATGTATGTAACCATTGATGCTACCAACATGGTTGCTGATACTAACACTGTTTACATCAACGTTGGTCTCCGCAACGGTGGTGAGTTCGCAATTGATAGCTTCGAGATTATCAACCAGGCTGAACTCGCTCCCACTTTCGAAGGTGCTATGCTTGACGTTGACGGTTCTACCGTTCACTATGTAACAAGCGTTAACCTCCCCTCTTATGTTGCTATGAACCGCGTAACAACTCACATGATCGCTAAGTACTTCATTGATACTAAGTATCCTGAGTATGCTACTTCGTTCGATTTCAAACTTAAGGAAGCAGGTTTCGCATCCATGCGTGCTGATGAAGAGACCAACCATGTTGTTCTCGATTCTGAAGGCAATGTTATGAGAAGCGGCAACTTCTACACCACTTATGAAGGATTCGATGCTATGAATCCGACTGCTCGCGTTCTTGCAAGAACCGATATCTCTATCTGCGATATCTATGGTAACTCTTTAGGACTCGAGATCTTCACAAGCAACAATGATAGCTCTAAGGCTATTGAGAACGGTATCTACAGCCGCTCGCTCACTCAGATGAAGCGTCTTACTGCTAAGGCTCTTATCGAGGGTGATGCTGCTGCTCTTGCTGCTACCATGATCACTCCTATCGATGGCAAGGCTCTTTGGAACTGCAACATTGATGAGGTTTGGGCATTTGTTCTTGCAGCTACCGCAGAATAATTAAAGGAGGATTGGAAAATGAGAAATTTATACGATGCTCCTGAAGCACAGATCCTTGAGATCAAACTGGTTTCCGATATTTGCGGACCCAGCCAGGGCGATCTTACAGATGTTCCGGACGATTATGTTGATCCGGATGGCGACGAGATCTAATTGAATTCAACCCCTGTGGCGAAAGCCACGGGGGTTGTTTTTTTGCGCGGATTTTTGGGTGCTCTGCGCCATCGGGCGAGGTTTTGCTTAGCGCCCGGGCGGCTATATATAATAATGAATTATAATATAAGGACATTATATAAAAGAATATAATCGGTATTGGACAGGGGTTTTTGGAGATAGAAAAAAACATGGTATTTTTGGGCAAAATGTAGATTTTATTGTTTTAGTTGTGAATTGCTTGTGGGTCGAAATTTCGGTTTTAAGGCGTTTTATGGGTTTTGTGTGGTGGAAAAAGCCGCGGCGTATTTGGGCGGCTTTGAGACCTAAAATTTTCGAAATTTTCGATAGTTTTCGAATACGAAAAATCGGCATTTTTTGTTGTTGAATTTTAACATCAAAAGTGGCAAAAAAGCGCTTTTTCTATGGTAAAAATGACAATAAAATGTTTGACAATAGTATAATTATTATATATAATATAAAACAGAATAAAATGGTGGCGAAGTATGCTCATTTGTTACCGTGTTTATTTTCGATTCTTTTGAATCGTTAATCCCTTTTTAAAGGAGTGTTGCAAATTGAAAAAGAGCTTGAGTATCGTCCTCTCTCTGCTTATGGTTTTCTCCTGTATTTCATTCTTGTTTACAGGCTCGTTTACCGTTTATGCAGCTGCGGGCGAAAATCACACCGTTTCTACTTCGGTTGAGAAGCAGAACGGACTCTACGGCGGTGTTATCACCAGTAATGCAACCCAGACAGTTGCATACGGCGACAGCGCAACCGTTACAGCCGATCCTTTCTATGGAAACGGATTCTTAGGCTGGTACGATGGTGATAACAAGGTTTCTTCGAACCTTTCCTACACCTTCGTAGTTCAGGATGATGTTACACTTACTGCAAAGTTTGACATCAGAAACTTGGTTGAGAACGGCAACATGGAAGCCGTTTCGGCTCAGCAGAGCACTGTTGATGCTTACAACAACGGACCCTCTTACAGCGCAAAGAATAGAGGTACCGCTGCTGTTATCAGCACATCTGAGCTCACCAACACCAATTCTAAGTTTGGTAACTATGCATTAAAGCTTACCCCTGCAGCAGGTTCTGAATCTGCAAAGCAGAAGTCTTTAATCTGCATTCCCATTACTGTTGAGAAGAACACAGATTACATCTGGCGTTTCTCCTACAAGGTTGATGAAACACCTTCTGTTGCTTTCAGCAGCAATGTTCACTGCCTTGACTTCTCTCTTAACAGTGCAGTATCCGATTGGACCAATGCTCAGAGTGGCATTAAGTACACCATCCATTCGCAGCCTTACGATGTTACCGGCGCGGTTAACACCAATGTTTGGGGCTGGGAAGGCGGCGCTGCATTCACCCAGAAGAACAGCTCCGACAATGGTCGTAACACCGCTAAGCAGTGGCAGGATGTTTACATCCTCTTCAATACCGGTACTGATTCCAAGATCTTCGCAAACGGAGATACCGGAACAATGTATCTAATGCTTGGTAGCTATGCTACTACTTGCGTTGATGATACCTATATCGACAACATGTCGGTTTCTAAGGCAGTTGCTAACGATGCTTCCGTAATTACTGCTACCGCAGGCGGCACCGTTACTGCTCAGGAATATCGTTGCCAGGAGAACTACTACGTTTACACCACCTATGCTCGTGGTAATGCAAACGTATACACCGGCAGAGATACTTCCAAGGTTTACTACCCCTCGATCTACGAGAGATGGACTGCTAACGCAGAAGCAGGCAGCACTTTCCAGGGTTGGTATGACGGAGATACCCTCATTTCGAAGGATTTCACCGCTCCCCTTCTCATGACCGGAAAGACCTATACCGCTAAGTTTGGTCAGGCTGCTTCGGCTTCGGATGGTGGTTGCATCACCGAGAATGCTGACGGTACATTCACCGCTAAGGCTTTCTATGGTAACTCCTTCGTTGGTTGGTACACCGATGAGACCGCTACTACCCTCGTTACTACCGATGCTACCGTTGACCCCAACAACAGCTCGGCAAAGTATGCTAAGTTCACTACCGAGAACCAGATCTACGATGGCGACTTCGAGACCGGCAATGCCGCAACCGATAGCTATTGGCAGAATCTCCCCCACTATGCACCCGCAACTCCTGCTCCTACATATCAGGTTACTGCTAACCCGATCAAGGGCAGCGGCGCTGCTTTTGGCGACAAGGTTCTTATGATCACTCCGACCCAGCTTATCTCGGGTCAATCCGGAGCCAATGATAAACTTAAGAACCTCCTTAACTACCCTGTTGAGGTTGAGGGCGGCAAGACTTATATGTGGAGATTCAGCTATGCATTCCTTGCGTCCGGTTATGATGCAAACGTTATGTATCTTAACTTCTCCATCGATAAGTGGCAGGCAAAAGGCACTCCCGAGTGGAGCCAGGGTCTTGTTCCCGTTTCTTACCACTCTCAGGCTGTAAACTATACTAAGGATAACGAAAATGATATCCTTGATAACATCAGCGATGCTGTTTGGTCTTGGGGTAAGGTTACTGCAACCTCCTACAACACCAATAAACAGGCTTCGGGCGCAAACGAGTGGATTGATATATATATCATCTTCACTCCCGAAGAGGATCAGAAATTATTCCTCTCCCTCGGAACCGTTCAGTCGATCGTTGATCCGCTCTATTTCGACAACATGTCCTTTACTGAGGTAACATCCACTAAACCGAATGTTATCGCAGGCGAAAACGGAAGTGTTACCGCTAACACCACCGCTACTATCCCCGCATTCGAGGCTACTGCTGACCGCGGTATTGCAAACCCGCTCTCTGCAAGCATCGATGCTACCAAGCCCCTCTATGCTAACATGTATCTCTCTTACTTTGCTAAGGCAGATGCCGGTTACATCTTCGATGGCTGGTATAAGGATGGCGTTCGCGTTTCTTCCGAGAAGGAGCTTCGTGTTCTTGCTACCGATGGTGGCGAATACAAGGCAAACTTCATTTATGACCCCACCAGATATTACCTCACCGCAGAGGTTGAATCCGCTAACGGAGCATTCGGCGGCTACCTCGCAGGCGAGACTGAATTTAACGAACTCACTTCCGGAACCAAGGTAACTGTTGAGGCTGTTCCCTACTATGGTAACACCTTCGCAGGCTGGTATGACGGCAATACTCTCGTTTCGACCGATGCTAAGTATGAGCACACCGTTACCGCCGATACCGAGCTTGTTGCTAAGTTCAACCGCAACAACCTCATGAAGGATTCCGGTTTTGAAAATACAGAGGTTTCTACTTCGGTTCTCGGAAACGGACTTGATTGGTCTTCGACCGTTTCGGGCGTTTACGGAAACGTTGTTAACCTCAATGCATCTACCGGTACTAACGGTATCAACATTGGTGGTGCTACCGATACTGATGTTAAGTATTCTCCCGTAGCTGTTACCGCTAACAAGACCTATCACTTCGCATTCCACTGGTTACTTTCCAGAAGCGGTTCGGAGTATGGTCTTGAGTATGTTAAGGTTTACAATGCCGCAAACAACGCACTTATCGCCGAGCTCGGTGCTACCGAAGCTAAGGAAGATCAGTGGCAGAAGGCATTCATAAACTTCAACACCGGTTCTGCTACCAGCATTTACTTCGTTATTAAGTACACCGGCGGCGCTGCATCGATTTACATCGATGACATGGTTCTCTTTGATACCGCTTCCGCTCCCTTCTCGATTGAAGCTGAGATGGAGATGGATGACATCTACCCCGGTTACCTCACTAGTGATGCTGTTCAGTATGTAAACTACGGTTCCAATGCAACCGTTTCCGTTTCTACTTATATGGCCAACAAGTTCACCGGTTGGTATAAGGATGGCAAACTTGTTTCGACCAATGAAACCTATACCTTCGAGGCCGAGGAATTTGCAAAGCTCGTTGCTAAGTTTGAGATTAATAACTTAATCACCGACTCCGGCTACGAAAACTCGCAGGTTGGCCTCAGCCTTAGTGATGCCGGTCTCTGGCGCGTTAACGAATCGAACAAGATTCTTTGGGGCTTCGATGTTTGGTACGGCAAGGCTCCCTTCACCGGTAACAAGGCAAACAGCGCTGGTTCCTTCACCATCAATGCATATGATGGCGAAAATGTTATCCGCGCTTACCACAGAAACAACAATATCGCTACAACTCTTACCGGTCTTAAGATGAATACCAACTATGTATTCACTTATTACTGGCAGATCCAGAACCTCGGCGATGAGGCTTACCTCGCAGCTACCACCTTAAAGGGCGTTCAGACCGGTGAAGAACTCGGTGCAGGACGCGGCGTTGGTATCGGCGCAGCAGCTACTACCGAGTGGCAGAAGGTTACTATTCCCTTCTTCTCCGGTCAGAATACCGAGGTTACCCTTGATATTAAATATCAGGCTGGTTCCGGCGACTTCTTCATTGATAACATGGCTCTCTATGAGTCCGATTACATCACCCTCATTGCAAGCGAAGGCGGTTCTATCCAGACCGACTTCAACGGCGGCGTAAGCGGCCCTGCACAGAGAGGCGACAGAATCGAGCTTAAGGCTATCCCGGATGCAGGCTATGAGTTCATGGGTTGGTATGATTATACCGATTCCACCAAGATCTTCTCGAAGAATACCACCTATGTATTCAATGCAAACGGTGCTGTTGCTATCGCAGCATACTTCAAGAAGATTGGCTCTAACGAGGATCCCATTAACTACTTCGTTGATGGTGATTTCGAGAACAACTGTCTCATTCCTCCGACATTCGACCATGCAAACTCTTCTACCGATTGGTGTAACTATGGTGTTACCACTGTTTCGGGCGAAGTTACCCCCTATAGCGGCGAGAACTTCCTCCGTCTTGAGGCACATTCTCGTCATACAAACTTCCTCATTTCGAACCTTGAGCCGTTCACAACCTACACCGTTTCGATGGCTTACTGGGTTCCCGAGTATGTAACCTTTGGTAGCATTGCTGTTTATGAGCGCAGACGCGAGCATGAGCGCATCGAGCCCAAGGAAGGTCTCGTATTCCAGGTTAACAAGGCAAGACACTTCGGTATCACCGACTATGTAAGTGATCAGTGCCTTGGCTATATCGGAATTAGAGATACCGATACTGTTGGCAAGTGGGAGACCCTTGAGTTCACCTTCACAACCAACAACAGAACTGAAGCCTACATGGCATTCAACTACTCTCGTCCGAAGGGCTCCAACCAGCTCTTCCTCGATGATATCCAGATCAGAAAGACCTCGAGCGGATACACCAATACTCTTGTTAACGGTGATTTCGGCAGCGAGAACACCTCTGATGCTTGGTTAGGCGATGTTAATATCGCAAACGGCGCTGCTGCTATGGCAGACGGCGATGAGCTCTATCAGAACCTTATCTTAAAGAGATACACAGACTACACTGTTACCTTCTCTGCAAAGGGTTCTGCAGGTTCTAAGCTCCACTATGGTATGACCCGCGGTGGCCAGGAACTCTACAATGCAGATGGAATCTCCAACGCATTCACCTACTATGCAGGCGGCGTTGCCGAGCTTACCACCGATTGGAAAGAATATTCCTTAGACATCACTTCGACCGACATTCTCAACTTCACCCTTAACTTCTTAGCTGAAGGCAACGGCATCGAGATCGACAATGTTCGTTTTGAGGCTACTACCTCGCTTAAGAAGGTTGACAAGGTTGGCTTCGATACCGCAGAAGGACGCGTTCTCCGCGATCTTACCATCCAGACCATCACCACCACCTTCGTTAAGGGCTCGGGTGAATGGCAGGCTAACTACGCACTTAACAAGAAGTTCTACGAAATCTATGAGGCTAACGGCGCTAACGACGATAAGGTTCACAGCGGCGACGGTTCTCTCATCATGAAGAAGGATCCCATCTCGGCTCTTAATGCAACCGAACAGGATGCATACAGCAAGACCGGTGCTCCCTTCAATCAGGAATTCGTTAACTTCCAGCTCCAGTTTGGTAAGACCTATGAGCTTTCCTACTGGGTAAAGGCTGATGAAGCAAATACCTCCTTCAAAACCATGCTCGTTGAGACCGATGCTTCTTGGTATCTTGATGATATCGTAAGCGAGGTTGTTACCGCAGGTACTGAGTGGAAGAAGGTTACACACAAGTTTGTTGTTGGCGAAGGTATTGTTACCGGCCAGGGTGTAATCCGTCTCTGCTTCAACAGAATCGACAGCAACCTTAAGAGCGATGTTTACATCGACGATATCGAGGTTGTTCAGACCGCAAGCACCGTTCTCGTTGAGAACGAGCAGAACCTCTATACTCAGGATATTTCTCAGAACTATCTTGAGAACTACAGCTTCGAAAAGAACGAAGGCCCGCTTGGCGCTTACTCCAAGGCTGCTAAGGATGCAGTTTATGGCGACAAGATCGGAACCTTCAAGGCCGGCGATAAGGTTGTTATCCCGGTTAACACCAGAACCGACTACAAGCAGACCTTCAGCGAGACCTATACTCTTGCTGCTTCCCTCCGCGGAAACGCTTCTGCTAAGGGCGGTATCTACATCACCATTGATGAGGAAGGCAAGGATGTCCTCGCTTCCTTCGAGACCGATGAGATCGTTAAGCTCTCGCCCAATACTAACGGCAAGTGGGTTCGCAGCGGATTTACCTTCGCTGATGAGCGTCATACCACTCTCTACCTCGTAATCGAGTGTACTGCAGGAACCTTCGATGTTGATTACCTCGAGTTCTTCAACGCCGACTATGGTTACAAGACCGTTCAGTATGATGAGCGCGAAATCACCTTCGATCCCAACGATCCCGATAATATGGTTGATCCCAACAGCAATGCACAGGGCAACTACATTGCAGGTAACATCTCGGGTCTCCCGAGCGGTTCCAAGGTTGTTCTTGTTGGCAACAGAACCTACAGCGGCACTATTGCTGATGATGGTTCCTACAGAATCGACAACATTGCAAACGGTAAATACAACATGTTTATCGCTGCATCTGACGCTGAGATGATGACCCTTTGGGGCGATATCTCCTTCAAGAATACCGTTCTTTCGGGTCTTGCTTGTGAGCGTCTTAACGGTTCTGTTACCGTTGTTTCCGGTCAGGGCGTTCGCAATGGTATCGCCAAGATCCTCGACAACGAAACAGGCTGGGCTTACCTCACCGCTACTAATGCAAACGGTGAATACACCGCCTACATTATTGACTGCTTATGGAGTGTTGAGGGTACTACCAACATTCCCGAGGCTCTTGAAGCTTCTAAAGTAGATATTGAACAGTTTAATTCCGGTGCTGCAACCCTCGCGGTTGCAGCCGTGGAACCCGCTGCAGCAGGTTCTGCTGTTTCCCCGATAGTTTGTGCTATCATCATGGTTATCGCAGCAGCCGCACTTGTTGTTTGCCGTAAGAAAGGAGTGAGAGCATAATGGATAGCAAAATGAAAAAACGCGTTATTGCCATAACAGCAGCGATTCTCGCTCTTGTTGTTCTCGCTGTTTCGATTCTCCTTATACTCACACAGTGCGATGCGAAGAAATCGAAGAAAAAGGTTGTTGTTGTTGGCAACAACACCACCCCGACCGATCAGGATCCCTACATGAGCGATGATATCGATCTCGACCTCGGCTATACCGATGGCATCGATTACGAAACTCACGAGCTCATGGGCGCTGATGGCGAAAGCTATCTTATCGTTGCAGAAAACGGCAGCGATCCCCTCTCGGTTACTTTCCGTGGTGTTACTTCCACCATTTATCACCCCTCTGAGTATTTAAGCCGCGATCCTCACGAGCGTAAATACACCGATGAGATGCTCGACCTCGAGCTCTCTCGTCTCCGTGATTCGGGCATCAGATTCGTTAGATCGATGTTCTGGTCGAACTGGATGTGGACCGGTAACCCCGATGATCCGTGGGATACCGAGAACCAGACCATGATGGAGTTCTATGATTGGTGTAAGAAGCTTGAGGAGTATGACCTTCAGGTTGCTCCTATGATGATGTGGAGCTATGGTTCCCTCTTCTACGGCGGCGGCGACTACCTCATTGAGTGCGATTACATGTATCCTTATGTTTACGATGAGGAAGGCAATCCCGTTGTTGTTACAGACTTTGGTTCCTACCATGTTCAGATGGACCACGAGGTTCAGAACGAGCGTTTAGCTAAATGGGTTGCTACTACCGCAAAGGCTTTCTATGATCATGGCGTAACCAACTTCTTCGGCTTCTTCTTCGGAAACGAGCCTCACGAAGATGGTAACCTCCCGATGGGTGCTTTCGCTAAGTGGCAGGTTGATACCTTCTCTGCTTGCGAAAAGGCTCTTGCCGATGCTGGTTTCCGTAATAAGGGCAGCGACAACTATGTAACCCTTATCGGACCCAACCAGTCCTCGCCCAACCATCCGGCAGGTCTTGCTAAGTACTTCATGGAAAATGCTCCCCATGTATTCGACATCTATTCTTCTCACTTTACCAAGAAAACCCAGGCTGCAACCGATGACCCGTTTGATGATGCTACTCGCGTATTCCAGGGCTACATGGAGACCATGGATCTCTTCGACCTTCGCTATGAGAAGGAGTTCTGGCTCGACGAGTTCGGTTCGAACGGCGACTCTTACAACGAAGAAGCCAACCTTGACGACCCCTGGTATGCAGTTAACATTGCAACCCAGATGATCGCTGCTTTCGATGCCGGTATCTCGGCTATCGAGGTTTGGCAGTTCCTCGACCAGACCTGGCCCGACTACTATGGTAGCGGCGGTGAGTACGAATATGGTGCTCAGCGTTCGGGTGGTGCTCCCTCGCTTTATAAGAGTGAGGTTCCGTGGTCGCTCTTCTACGTCATAGCTCTCTTAGGTAAGTTCTCCGGTGATGAGGGCGGAACAACCTACAAGACAACTGCTCTTGATGATTCCAGCGGTCTCTACGCTGTAACCGTTAAGCTCGCAGATGGCGGCTGGTCTGTTCTCCTCGTTAACATGACTACCGATGATCGTACATTCACTATCAACTTCGAAGAAGAACTTAACGCAACTCTCTATCGTTACATGCATGATGCCGGTACCTTAAAGCCGACAACTGCTGCTAATGTTGCTGTTGCTGACAAGGGATTCAAGAATGTTCAGAAGACCTTTACTGATACTATTCCCGGTGGTGCCGTTGTTGCTTACTCGACAATCGAGTGCTTCTCGAATAAGTAATAAGTAAAACCTAAATAATAAAACCCCGTTGGAGAAATCCAACGGGGTTTTTGCTTTAGTTTTGTATTTTTGCATTGCTGAATTCGGCATAGAGGTTTGCTTCCTCGCAGAAAAGCGATAGCGGGAGACCTGCCTCGCTAACATATAATTCATATGAATAGTCCGAAACCTTACCCTTGAGCACAAAGCCCTTTTCGGTTCGCTCTGCCTCGCGGTAGCCCGAGCTTACGGTGCTTAAAATTTTGTTTATTATTTCGCCGAGGGTTTCGTTTGTTATAGGCAACTCGGGAGTATATTCGAGTCCATGGTAGTTTAAAAGAACGGTATCGCCATCATAGGTTATGATGGTGCCTTTTAGATTTTCGGGCTCATAAAGCTCCATTTTTAGCATTCCTGCGCCCTGAATTTCGATGCTGCAAACACATTTTTGTTTTCCATAGGTAATATCGGCATCGAAAGAAATGCCGCTTAGATTAACAGCGGTGGTCTTCTTTTCGCCGCAGCCGGCAAGCAAAAAGATTAGCAAAAAACAAGCAATTATTTTCTTCATATTATCCCCCAACATAAAAAATAAACCGGCGAGACCATCAGGCCCAGCCGGCTTTTAAGCTCTTGGCTTATTATTATTTATATGTTAGGGAGTCGCTATTATTCCGCTCTTTTGAATGCGCCGAGCTGAATTATTCTGGGTAAATAGGGTTTTATTGCTTCCTGCATTTTTTCGTTTGGTGCGAATACTATACAGATGGGCTTGCCTTTTTTATCGCGGGCGCGGAGAAAGAAGGCTTCATCATCGGGATTGCAACACATATAAACATTGTTTTCGCCGAGTTTCATGCCCTGCTTATACTCGCCAACAGCCTCAATCTCGGCACATTTGATGGTAAAGATTCGGCTGCGAGTTCGCTGCGAGAGGATTTTATCAACGTCCAAATCGCCATTGGTTAGGATATATTCATATTCAACATTGAAGCGCTGATTGATATGAAGCGCGGCATAGAAAAGAGGCGCCGCAATCAAAACCGCGAGGGTTGGGATTATCATAAGCAGAATTGCGGTTAGCATCATTGCGCCAAACCAAACAAGTGTGCTTAAAATAAAGGTTTTTCCTGATCTGCGAATCTTAACTATTTGTTCCTTAAAAATATCCATTTTGCTCTTCCCTTTTTTGCTTGTTTTCTTTATTGTATCACACCCGAACTTAAAAATCAAAGGCTTTTACTTGAAAGTATATAAATTTTACAGTATAATATATGTGTATATTGTTTTAAGGAGTGTTTTTTATGAAAATCAAAGACTCTTTTTTAATGAAAACCGTTGCAGGTAAGATTATTGTTGTTCCTGTTGGCAGCGAGACCCTCGATTTTAATGCTGTTGTTTCGCTCAACGGAAGCGGCTCTTTCCTATTCTCGAAGTTGCAGGAAAAGGACTGCACCGCAGAGGAGCTTGTTGATGCGATAACCGCAGAATATGATGTTGACCGCGAGGTTGCAGAGAAGGATATCGCCCTCTTTATTGAAAAAATTTCGAATGCAGGTATGCTTGAATAATGAAAAAAACATCTACTGTTAGATGGATTGTTGGCTGCTTTAAGCGGTTTTTGCCCGCGGTTGCGGTCATTTCGATCCTATCATCACTAATTTCGGTTTGCTCCATTGGTCTTATTATGGTTGCACGAAATATACTGAATGATGCCCAGGCGGGAACCACAGTTTCGGTTAAACGAAATGTGATTATCCTCGGAGCCATACTGCTAATTCAGATAATAGCGAATGTTGTTAATGGTGTTTTGCGCGCCCATACCTCGGGCAAGATGGACATAAGCCTAAAGGAGCGACTCTATCGCCGCATGATTTTAAAGGATTACGGCGAGCTGACCAAAATCCATTCGGGCGAGGTTGTTAACCGTTTTACCAGCGATGTTGATGTTGTTGTTAGCGGTTTTTCTTCCATTATCCCACACACTGTTTCGATTTTTACCAAGCTTATGGTTGGTGTTGGGGCGGTTATGTTCCTCAATCCCGCCGTTGCTTTGGTTATTGTTGCTATTGGTTTTATTTTTCCGCTTGCCGGAAGAATACTCAGCAAAAAATACAAGTATCTACATAAGGAAACCCAAAGAACAGGCGGTGTTGTTCGCTCGTTTTTGCAGGAAAGTTTCCAGAATATCATTGTTATCAAAACCTTCCTTGCCGACAACCCTGTTAGAAACAAGTTATCGGAATTTTTGGATGATAACTTTAAAATCAAGATGAAGCGCAACGCCATCTCGGTTACAACCCATACCGCCCTTTATGCCGGCTTCTCGCTCGGCTACTATGGCGTTTTGGTTTGGGGCGCTTTTGAGGTTGCGAGCGGAAAAATAGGCATTGGAACACTCTTTGCTTTTGTTGAGCTTGTTGCCCAGCTTCGCCACCCGCTGCAGAATGTTTCGGGTCTTTTGCCGCAGTATTATTCGGCTGTTGCCTCGGCAGAGCGACTTCGCGAGCTCGAGGATATGCCCGAGGAGAAGGCTCCCCTACAGTTTGATTCCTATGATTTATACGAAAAAATGAAGTCTATCAAGGCGGAATCGCTCTCGTTTGGATATGATGACCGCCTTATCATAAGCGATTCGAATTTTGCTATTAAAAAAGGTAGCGTTTGCGCTATTATGGGCGAATCGGGCACCGGAAAAAGCACTCTGCTGCGCCTGATTCTCGGATTATATGCGCCTACCTCCGGCTCGCTTACCATCGAATGTGATGATAAAGAGCTAACCCTTGATTCAACCCTCAGAGGTCTTTTCTCGTATGTTCCGCAGGGCGACCTTATTCTCTCGGGAACTATACGCGAAAACATCACCTTCCTATCGGGCGATGTTGCGGATGAGAAAATCGAGGAAGCCGCCAAGCAGGCTGTTATCTATGATTTTATTTCTTCCCTTCCCGATGGATTTGATACCGTTATCGGTGAACGCGGCCTTGGTCTATCTGAAGGACAGCTTCAGAGAATTGCCATCGCAAGAGCACTGCTCTGCGACTCGCCGATACTTCTTCTTGATGAATGCACCTCGGCGCTCGACTCGGCTACTGAGCTTGCTCTTCTTGAGAACCTAAAGGCTCAAAAGGACAAGACTGTTATCCTTATCACACACAGAACCGCCGCTCTTGATATTTGCGATACGGTTTTGCGCGTTGAGGACTGCAAAATATCCTAAAAAAATAACGGTGAAGCTTTTTTGCTTCACCGTTATATAAAATCATTTACTGTGCTGCGGCCTCGGTAGGCTCAACATAAATATAATCCTTGATTTCCTTTAAAAATGCCTCGTTATCCTCGCAGTATGCAACTACGGTTAGGGGTTTGGTTAAATCAAGGCTGAATATACCCATTATAGATTTTGCGTTTATCAAGTATTTGCCCGATGTTATATCAACATCATAGGGTTTTGTATTTGCGAGAGCAGCAAAGCTCTTTACATCATCAATACTGGTAAGCATTACTTTTTCTTCAACCATATCTGACTCTCCTCTCCCGTAAATAATACTCTTTTTACGGGACAAAGTCAACATAATTTTAAGGAGTTTATATGAAAGCGGCTTTTTACACACTTGGTTGCAAAGTTAATCAATATGAAACCGAATCAATGCGCGAGCAGCTTGAAAAAGCCGGCTATGATTGCGGCGGCGATATTAAGGATGCTGATATTTTAATCATAAACTCCTGCACAGTTACTGCCGAAAGCGACCGAAAAACCCGCCAGGCGGTTCGCAGATTCAGAAGAATGCTACCGGGTGCGGTTATTGTTCTCTGCGGTTGTGTTCCTGCTGCTTTTTCGGATATCGGCGAGCAGCTGCCCGAGGCGGATATTATATTTTCGAACGCGGGCGAGGGTTCGCTTCCCTCCCTACTCGACAGATATTTTAAGGATGGCGGAAGGATAGCCGAATTTTATCCCCATGAAAAGGGCGAACTATACCGCACACCCTCGATTTCGGATTTTTCGGAGCGCACACGCGCTTTTGTTAAAATCGAGGATGGCTGCGACCGATTCTGTTCCTACTGCATTATTCCCTATGCCCGCGGCAGGGTTCGTTCGCGCGATATCGAGGATATTAAGAGCGAGATAAAGGCACTTGCGGAAAAGGGCTTTAAAGAGATTGTTTTGGTTGGAATCAACCTTTCGGCTTATGGCAAGGATACCGATTTTGATTTATGCGATGCCGTAAGCGCTGTTGCGGCAACATCCGGAATCCAAAGGGTACGACTCGGTTCGCTCGAGCCCGACCACATTAGCGACGATATGCTCGCAAGGCTCAAGGCGGAGCCTAAATTCTGCCCGCAGTTTCATCTCTCGCTTCAATCGGGCTGCGATGAAACTCTACGCAGAATGAACCGTCATTACGACTCGGCATTTTACCGCGATTTGGTCTATAGAATCCGTGCGAATTTCCCCGATGCGGCAATCACAACCGATATTATGGTTGGCTTTGCGGGCGAAACAGAGGAGGAATTCTCGCAGTCGCTTGCGTTCGCCAAAGAGATAGGCTTCGCAAAAGCCCATATTTTCTGTTATTCGCGCCGCAAAGGCACAAGAGCTGATACTTTCCCCCATCAGGTAGAAAACGCCGTAAAAACGAAAAGAAGCCGTATTTTGGCTGCTGTATGCGATGAATCCGAGAAAAATTTCCTTTTATCGCAGGTTGGAAAGGTTTTTCCTGTTCTGTTTGAGACCGAGGAGGATGGTTTCATCCTCGGATATACTCCAAACTACACACGAGTTAAAATTCCAAAGGAAGCAGGACTTTGCGGCAAAATTGCCGAGGTTTTGCTAACCGAGGTTATTGATGACTACTGCATCGGAAAGCTATATAGATAAATAAACCCCCGAAGAAAACTTCGGGGGTTTTATTTTTTGCCACATAAAAAAATTTAGTTCCCGCATCGGCATTAAGATTTCGCAAGAAATCTTATGATGCGAGAACTAAATATAAGTTTACAGAGAAATTAGATTAACTCAATAATTGCCATTTCAGCTGCATCGCCACGGCGCGGACCGATCTTGGTGATACGGCAATAGCCGCCATTACGGTCTGCATACTTGGGAGCGATTTCGCTATAAAGCTTAGCTACTACCGACTCTTTAGTAATGAATGCCATAGCCTGACGCTTGCTGTTCAGACTGTTGTCTTTAGCGAGTGTAATATATTTCTCAGCCATCGATCTAACCTCTTTTGCGCGGGTTAGGGTTGTTTCGATCTTTCCATTTTCTAAAAGAAAGGTTACCATAGCACGAAGCATAGCGGTTCTCTGATCGGTGGTTCTTCCGAGTTTACGAGTTCCCGGCATTTATACTCACTCCTTTTATTCGTCGTCACTGCTTAATGCGAAGCCAAAGCTATCAAGCTTTGCAATAACTTCTTCAAGCGATTTGCGGCCAAGGTTTCTTACCTTCATCATATCCTCTTCGGTTTTGCCGATAAGATCCTGTACCGTATTGATTCCTGCACGCTTCAAGCAGTTGAAGCTTCTGACCGACAAGTCGAGTTCTTCGATAGTCATATCGAGAACCTTCTCTTTGCTGCTGTCGCCCTTTTCAACCATAATCTTTGCACCGCTGAAGGTATCG
>JAZOXC010000169.1:0-1585 GCA_045659535.1 Acutalibacteraceae bacterium | reverse complement strand
TATCAGCATGATATGCCGCAGGCTCGCCTATCCGATGCCCTCTCGGGTGTTGTTGAGGACTGCGTTAACTCGGTTGGTGCCGACCTTAATACCGCATCCTGCTCGCTGCTTGAGCATGTTGCAGGTGTTAACAGCGCGATTGCTAAAAACATAGTTGCCTACCGCGAGGAAAACGGCGCATTCAAGGATAGAAAACAGCTTCTAAAGGTTCCGAAGCTCGGTGCCAAGGCTTTTGAGCAATGTGCAGGATTTTTGCGCGTTATGGATGGAAAGAACCCGCTCGATAATACCGCGGTTCACCCCGAAAGCTATAAGGCCGCCGAAGAGCTGCTTAAGAAATACGGCATGACACCGAAGGATTATTCGCCCGCCAAGTTCTCGGAAATCACATTCCCCGAGGGACCGGAGCTTTCGGCTCTTGCCGAGGAAATCGGAGTTGGCGTTCCTACCCTTTCGGATATCATAAACGAGCTCAAAAAGCCGGGCCGCGACCCGCGTGATGAGCTGCCTGCTCCCCTTCTCCGCGATGGAAACATCATGGAGCTTAAGGACCTTAAGGAGGGCATGGAGTTCACGGGAACGGTTCGCAATGTTATTGATTTTGGCTGCTTTGTTGATATCGGTGTTCACGAGGATGGACTTGTTCATATCTCGCAGATATGCAACCGCTTTATCAAGCATCCGCTCGAGGCTGTTAAGGTTGGTCAAACCGTTAAGGTTCGCGTTCTTTCGGTCGATGTTGCGAGAAAACGCATATCGCTTACCATGAAGTTCTAACTTTTGCTTGAATATAGTCGATTTTTAATGTATTATAATATTAGAAACCGAAAAAAGGAGATTTGTCTTATGTGGAAAAAGTTTAAAGAATTTGCATTCAAAGGCAATATCCTTGACATGGCCGTCGGTGTTGTTATCGGTGCTGCCTTCAAGGAAATTGTTACCGCACTCGTTGATAATATCATCATGCCGCTGGTTGGCGTTTTAACCGGAGGAAACGATCTTTCGGCTCTCGCTTTCACAGTTAAGGATGCTACCGTTGCATACGGCGCATTCCTTCAGTCGGTTGTTGACTTCTTTATCATTGCCGCTTCGATCTTCGTTATGATAACCACTATCGCCAAGTTTAGAGAAAAGGCAGAAAAGCTCCTCGCAAAGCAGAAGGCTGAAGAGGTTGCTGCCGAGCCCGAGGCTCCCCCCGCTCCGACCGAGGCTGAACTCCTCGCCGAGATTCGCGACCTTTTAAAGGACAAGAAATAAAATAAAAAGCAACCCGTGAACTATTAAGGTTCACGGGTTTTCTTTTTTTACTTCTTTATCATAGAAAGCAGCTCCATCGGGGAGAAATAGCTTCCATCACGGATGAGGGCTATATGAATATGCGATGGGTCCTCGCTTTCGCAAGGAACAACCGAAACCTCGCCGATTTTAACCCCTGCGGCAATGCTCTCGCCCGCACTAACAGTTATATTCTTAAGTCCGCAATATCTGGCGGTTATACCATAGCCATGGTCGATTACAACCGTTTTGCCCCATAGGCTATCATCATATACCTTCTCAACCGTTCCCGCGGTTGCCGCAAAAACAT
>JAZOXC010000168.1:0-2245 GCA_045659535.1 Acutalibacteraceae bacterium | reverse complement strand
GCCATCACGAATATATGCAGGCGGTTAAGGAGCGCCTTGAGAGAGCGGGCTTGCGTGTCGAGCTTGATGACCGAAACGAGAAAATCGGCTTTAAGATTCGCGAAGCCCAGCTCGCAAAGATTCCTTATATGCTCGTTGCGGGCGATAAGGAGGCCGAAAGCGGAACCCTCTCGGTTCGCAAGCGCGGCGGAATCGACCTCGGCACCCAGAGCCTTGATGATTTCTTATCCTTCATCCTCAAAGAGGTTGCCGAAAAGACTATCAGCTAATAAAAACCCCTCTCTGCGAAAAGCAGGGAGGGATTTTTTATGCGATTTCGGTTCCGGGATAATAGTGGGATAGAATTTCTTTATAGGTTTTGCCATCCTTTGCAAGGCAGTTTGCCCCAAATTGGCTCATTCCAACCCCGTGCCCATAGCCTAAAACGGTAAAATTAAAGGTGTTTTCCTTATATTCGGCCGTGAAATTGGTAGACCGAAGGGCGAGCGCCTCGCGAACCGCAGCGCCGCTAAAGGTTTTCCCAAAAACCGAAATCGAGGTAACATATCCCGACTCGCTCCTCTCGCACGAAATAGCGGGAGCGGCAGTTTCGGCGGGGGTATCAATTTTTAGCTTTGCGCAAAAATCGGCAAGCGAGACTACCGTTTCGCTTTTATAGTTTTCGTGGGTTTTATCGGCGGCGCTGTCAACCTCGCGAAGATAGGGGTAGTCTTTGCCCCATATGTTTTTTGCTGCTTCGGTTTTGCCCGCCGAGATGGCATGGTAGGCAGCAAAAATAATCTCGCCCTCATAAAGCAGCCGCTGCCCTAAAACCGCGCGAACCGCCGAGCGGATTTTCTCCTCGAAAATTGGCGCGCTGTCGCCCCATTTCTCGCGCCTTGCCGCCTCATCGATATAGGCTTGATGCAGGTCGGAATCGGAGCTTAAATCCCATTCCTCCTTCGAGTCCTGCTTGCAGCGCAGAGCATATGTATAGGCGGCAACCGCCTGCGCCTTTAGCGCCTCGGTTTCGTATAGCGCGGGCATCTCGGCCGCAACAACTCCGGTTATATAATCCTCGGCAGATAGCGTTATGATGCCGCTTTCGGTCTTTAGTTTGAACTCGGAGGTGTTTGGAGGGGGAGCTGTGCCGCCGCCCAAAAAATCCATCCCGCTGCCGCCCGCAAGCAGAGGAAAAAGCAAAAGCGAGAAAAACAAAACAGCCAAAAGCATAGAATAGAGGTTTCGCATTTTAAACTCCTTTTATTGACATTTTTGCTATTTAAGTATAGAATATAAATATATATACCCTTGTCCAATAAATATGCAGGGGAGAGCTTTTTAATTCACGAATAGAACGGAAGTGTTTTTTTGAAGCATACAAGAATACTGTTTTTTATCGTTCTTGCAACTGCGGCTGCTGTTTATGCCAGAACCGCCCAAATTTTATATCTAACCGAGCCGGGTACCGGCTTTTTTGATCCCGCGGGAACAGCGGGCGCGGTAGCGCTGCTGCTCTTTATTGCTTTTTGTCTTGTTAGTGCTGCCGTTATTTCGAGCTTCACAAGGCGAAACCCTTCCGGCGCGCCAACCCATTCGGTTGCCGCAATCATTGGTGCGGCTGCATTGGCCATAGCGGGCTTTTATGATGCCTTCTTTGTAAACTATGTTTCGGGCGCTTCGATTGTTATTTTGCTAACCCGCATATGCGCGGTTCTCTCGAGCCTTTCGCTCATGCTTTATATCTTCCGCTTCTTTATTCCGCAACTTTCGAAGGTATCTAAAATGTTCTACCTTCCCGTGCTTTTCTTCTTTATGCTAAAGCTTATCTCAACCTTTACGGTTTACAGCACCGTTTCGGTTATAGCAGATAACGTTTTCCATATCGCATTTTTATGCTGCGCAATGATTTTTGCGCTCTTCTTCCTAAAGCTCGAAAATGGTATTCGCCCGGGTCATAGCGCATATCGCCTTTTCCCCTTGGGCGCGATGACCGTTATCCTTTCGGCTTGCTGCGTTATTCCTGTTATTGTTGCCTTCGTTCTCGGACAGCAGGCAAGAATCCATACCGACCCGAATGCTCTTGTTTTCCCCGCGGGTGTTGGCGTTTTCGCCGCATGCTATGTTTTGGCTCTTTATAAGAAAAAGAACATTATCCGCCGCAAGAGAAATACCCCTCGCCTCGAGAGCAATACCTCGTATCACGAGATGAGCGGTCAGTTTGTTTCGGGCACCGGAAAGCACAGAAGAAAAAAATAATACCATA
>JAZOXC010000167.1:0-5300 GCA_045659535.1 Acutalibacteraceae bacterium | reverse complement strand
TCTCTTCTTCTCGGGCTCCGAAACACCTGCGAGCAGATCGAGGAAACGATCGGTTGCATCAACATAGATGAGGTTGGCATCGAGCTCACCCTCGAAAAGCTTGATAACATTTTCCGATTCGTTCTTTCTCATAAGACCATGGTTTACATGAACGCAAACGAGCTGCTTGCCGATAGCCTTGATAAGAAGGGCGGCAACAACCGAAGAGTCAACTCCGCCCGAAAGAGCGAGTAAAACCTTTCCGTTTCCAACCTGAGCGCGAACTGCGGCAACCTGCTCTTCAATGAACTTGTCGGCGAGTTCCTTGGTTGTTATGCGTTGCATATTTTCGGGACGCTTATTAGAATCCATCTTAATTCCCCCATTAGTATTTAAAAATGATATTAAAGTATAGCACAATTTTTTTCGAACTGCAATATTTTTGGGCGAGGTTTTTTGAGAAAATTTTTAAAAATTTTTATCGCAAATCGCGGAGTTTTTCGATAAAAGGAGTATCGGTATCCAAAACGGCGAAGGTATGTAGTGCGCCGCCTTTTACGAAAACATTATAATCGCCATAGCGGTTGCGAAGAATTTTATCGTAGTTTTTCGGGCAGGCGATAGTCATATCCTCAAAGGGGAGCTCAACCGTTTCGGAGAAGTCCTCCTTGCTCCAGATATATTTATCGATGTATCCATAAAAAGCGGTAAGACCGATGCGGCTCGAGTTTTTATACATCTCCATAGCCTTATGGCGGCGGTCGGCAACCTTTTTATAGCTTGTGAACTTACCAAAAAGCTTCCAAGAATAATAGCAAGCCGAAAAGATAACCTTTTCCTTAAAGCTTTTGGCAACCTTCATGCCCTTGCGGCGGCGAATCGCCTCGGTATATCCGCGCTTAAGGAAGTTCGAAAACGAGCCCTTTTGCATCTGGCGAAGCTTTTGGAATCGGGTTTCGGGAACATCGAAAAGCGGAAAAATATCGATAAAAATGCCGAAATTGTAACCCTTGTCCTCTAAAAAGAGGTCGTATTCCGCCTTGGTGCAGCCGGTTGTTCGGCTATCGCGGATGCGGGCAAACCCGATATTAAAGCCATCCTGGGTGGCATGGTTTTGGAAGGTGAAATATTCGGGAAGCTCATCGGCAACGATTTCGCAAAAGCGGTCGTAATCCGCGGCGCTCATGCCAACATCAATATCATCATCCCATGGGATATAACCCTTGTGGCGGATAGCGCCGAGAAGGGTTCCTTCGATGGCATAATACTTGATGTCGTGCTTTTTGCAGATGCGCTGTAATTCGCGCAAAAGCCCCATTTGAACTTCCCAAAGTTTTTTGGTCTCTTCGGTAACTAAATGTCCGCAGCGCTCTTCAGCCTCTAAAGTAAACATCTTTTATCCTCCAATAGTTTGTCCCATAGGGGTTATTCCCATTCGGTTTTATCGGTTGTTATATCAAAAACAACTCGGGCAATCGGCAACTCGGCCTTTATTCTCTGCGAAATTTTGGCGAGAACTGCTGCTTTAATATCGCAAAGCGAAAGCTCGCCGAAATCGTTTCTCTCAACCGCGCGAAGCGCGATGGTTTTAATCTTTGAATCGGTTAGAACTGCAAAAACCGAAGCCGAAGTAAGTCGAATTTTGGCGGCGCGAATCTCCTCGCGGAGGATGGCATCGGCCTCGCGCAGGAGCGAGAGCGATTCTTCGCTAACCTCGCCGATAACTCGGCAGGCAAGACCCTCGGGTGGGAAATGCTGACCCATAAGGAAGGCCTCGGGCAGACCGAGCTCGAGTCCTATGGCTCTAACCTCGGAGGGGAAGAGGTCGGATAGCGGGGATATAACCTTGTTTTCACCCGATTTAATAAGCGAGTTAAAGCCGGCGCGGCCCATGCAATCATCGGTCGAAACCCAGGCAGCACCCTCGAACTTTTCCGATTCCTCGGCAAAAACGCGGGTTAACTCCTCAACCGCAATTTTGCGCTTGGCGGCAGGTTCGGTTATACCGATAAGCTTGCCGAAAAAGCGGGGCGAGGCATTAGAAAATGTGATATTAAGCTCATGGGTTTTTGAAAATAAATGCTCGGCAACCGCCGCCTCGTTTTTGCGAAGCAGACCGTTATCGATATGGATGCAGATTAGTCGGTCATCGATGGCTTTTTTAAGAAGCATGGCGCAAACACCCGATGAAACACCACCCGATAGCGGGAGCACGGCGCGACAGCCATCGAGCTGCTCGCAGATATCGGCAATCTTATGGCGGATAATTGCGGCGGGGGTCCATTCGGTATGGCATCCGCAGATGCGGTATAGGAAGTTTTTAAACATAGCTGCGCCCTCGCGGGTTGCCGAAATTTCGGGATGGAAATGAACCGCAAAAAGCTTGCGCGAATCATTTTCGGTTGCAGCAACAGGGCAAAGCTCGGTTTTTGCGGTTATGCGAAAACCGGTAGGAACGCGCGAGATTAGTCGCTCGCGGTTTATAAAGCAAGAGGTTTTGGATTCAATGCCGCCAAAGAGCGAGCAGGTGTTATCAACAACCAATGGGGTCTCGCCGCTTTCGGGTTTTCCGTTCGATACTGTGCCGCCGAGCGCCGAAACCATGTATTCCGCACCAAAGCCAATGCCGAGCATCGGGATTCCAAGCGCGAAAATCTCGCGGTCGAAGGGGATATCCTCGGCGGGGTCGTCTCCGCCCGCTAAAATGATGCCCTTATAGTTTTCCTCGGCGATAATCGAGGCGGGGGTATCGATGGGGCGAATCTCCGAAAAAACCGAAGCTCCGCGAACCGCGCGAGCAACAGCGGCGGTATATCGGCTACCCATATCAAGAACAAGTATCTTTTCCATAAATAAAAACCTCTTGGAATAATTTTCTCATCCCTTTTAGTGTATCAAAGCGGGGTTTTGCTGTCAATAGCGCCTTGATTTTATTTTTAACATAATATATACTTATTACATGGTAGCGGCAAGCATCAAAATCCCCGAAACCTCGCTGTATAACCGATAAACCGAGTCGGCGGGAAGCGGGTTTTCGCCCCGCCCGATTTCAATCGTGAAGCCCGGTCGCGAAAACTCGGATATAAACCAATCCTTAAAACCGCCGCCTACCGCAAGCCCTGTTGGATAATCGATGGCATAGCCGCTTTCGGCGGCAAAAATTTCGGCCATCTTTTCGCTATGGAGCGGCTTCATGTCGCCAAAGCTCCAATATATAACCTCGCCTTGGGTGTGCAGCGCCATAACATGGCGAATGTTGTTTTCGCGGCAAAGCCGAGTGAGCGCGGCTGTTTCGGGCTCGCTTTCGGGATATGGTCCGCCATATTGCCTTGGGGCGGGACCAAAAATTCCCGCCTCGCGCTCGCGTTTTTGCAGCTCTTTCCAGAGAGCGGGGAAGATATGGTTTATATCAACTCCGCGAAGATTCGCGTTCCAGCGCGAATATTTTCCGCCCGATAGCCTTTTTATTTTAGATGCCATAAAACCCGCGCCCGCCTCGCCGCGAACCGATATCTCGCAGCCATCGGGATTAACAAGCGGCAATATAAGAACGCTCTTTCCGAAAAGCGCCTTGCGGGAGTTTATCCCCGCGAGCTCGCCGCCCGATTCGAGCGATAGGCAGAGCTGTTCGGCAAAAAGCAGCGAAATATTGGCTGTTATGTGTTCGCTGCCATGAAAAGCGGCGGCAAAAAGAACCTTTTCGGGGGAATTCCCGATTTCGAGGCAAAAAATTTCTCGCCCCGCCGAGCTTTTACCTATCGTGCGGCAGCAAAGAAACGGAAACCGCTCGCAAAGGCGGTTTATCAGCCTTTTAATTTCCAAATAATCGCAATCGGCAGCGGGAATAATAGTGTTCATAAAATAAACCTTCAATCAAATTAAAATGTACTTAAAATATATTCCAAAGAAAGGAAAAATATAATGGACCTTTTGGAAAAACAACTATCATATGAATATAAATTCGAGGGCAGAATAATAAAGCTGCGAGTTGATACCGCGCTGCTGCCGAACGGAAAAACCGCAACCCGCGAGGTTGTTGAGCATAATGGCGGAGTTTGCGTTGTTCCGCTAACCGATGATGGCTGCGTTTTGGCGGTTAGACAGTATCGTTATCCATATAGCGAGGTTGTGCTCGAGATTCCCGCAGGCAAGCGCGATGGTGATGAAGATCCCTTTATCTGCGGAGTTCGCGAGCTCCGCGAGGAAACCGGCGCCTCGGCCGAGGAGTTTAGATTTTTAGGCGAGCTTTATCCGAGCCCCGGTTATTGCGGCGAAATTATTTGGATGTATGCCGCAAAGGGTCTTTCGTTTGGCGATATGAACCCCGATGAGGATGAGTTCTTGGCGGTTGAGAAGATACCGCTCGAGGATTTTGTTTCTATGATTTTATCGGGCGAAATAAAGGATGCAAAAACCCAAGCCGCAGTACTTAAACTTAAAATGCTGGTTGATAGAGGAGAATTTTAATGCTTTTATATATAATCCGCCATGGCGATCCGATATATAACCCCGATTGCCTTACCGACCTTGGCCATGAACAGGCTCGCGCGCTTGTTCCGCGTCTTGCTCCGCTCGGGTTTGATAAAATTTTCGCATCCCCAATGATTCGCGCCCAGCAAACCGCGGCGCCAACCTGTGAGGCGCTCGGAATGGAAGCTGAGATAATCCCTTTTTTGAGCGAAAATGATCTGATGAGCCATCTTTATATGCAGCTGCCCAAGGAAAACGGCGATGGCAAGCTTTATACTCGTTGGTGCTTCCATCAGCCCGAAATCAACTATAAACCGCGCAATACCTATGAAAAGCTTGATAAATGGTATGACCTTCCCGCCTTTGCGCCCTGCCGCGATAGGGCAAAGGAAGGCTATGAAAAATTTATTGCCGATTCGGATGAGTTTTTGGCTCGCCTCGGATATGTTCGCGATGATGGCTTCTACCGAATCGAAAACCCGCCCTATGAACGCGTTGCGGTTTTTTGCCATCAGGGGGTAGGACTCACCTGGCTTTCCCATATGCTTAATATCCCGCCGCAGATTTTTTGGTCGAGTTTTGATATAACTCATACAGGGGTTACCGTTCTTGAATTCAAAAATCGCCCCGAGGGAATAACCGTTCCTATGTGCCTCTGCCTATCCGATACCGCCCATCTTTTCGGCGGCGATTTGGAAATCAAGCATTGCGGCATAAAACCGTATTAAAGAAAGACCTCTGCAGCCGCAGAGGTCTTTTCGTTTACATTAGGGGTTGGTTGTTAACTATGAGCTTGAAATCGAGCGAGAGCTTTTTTGCGGCCCTTCGGCATAAAAGCATGCGCTCCATAA
>JAZOXC010000166.1:0-4124 GCA_045659535.1 Acutalibacteraceae bacterium | reverse complement strand
CGCTTATCATAGAGCTTTTTACCGCGGCAAACGCCGAGCTGGACCTTGAGCCTCGATCCCTTGAAATAAACCGAAAGGGGAACGAGGGCGATGCCCTGCTGCTTAACGAGACCGAATAGGCGCATAATCTCGCGCTTATGAAGAAGAAGTCTTCGAGGGCGGAGCGGGTTTTTATTGAAAATGTTGCCGTGGTCATAGGGTGCTATATGCATCTGCTTGATGATCATTTCGCCATCATCAACCGAGCACCAAGCCTCCTTAAGACTAACTCCGCCTGCGCGAACCGATTTTATCTCGGTTCCGGTCAGCTCAATACCGGCTTCGAGCGACTCTAAAACAAAGTATTCGTGAAACGCTTTTTTATTGGTTGCAACGGTTTTTAAATTGCTTTTATCCACCGGTATTCACCTGCCTTTTTAAGATTTTAGCATTCCTATTATCAACCGGTCAAGCAAAAACGGTCGAATCGAGAAAAATGCGACCTGCAGCTAAGCAGGTCGCAGGAAAAATTACTCCTCAATTTTCTGAGCAGCGCTGGGGAGCTGCTGCTTGAGAGCTGCGCGGGTCTTGCGAACCTCTGCGAGGTTGGCCGAAAGACCTTCATCTGCGCGGCGCATGATATCATCAACAAAGTCCTGAGCAGCCTTGCGCATATTGCGGCTCTTGCCCTGAGCGGTAGCGATGATCTCGGCTGCCTTCTCGTGAGCAAGCTTGGTGATTTCTTCCTGAGCAACCATTGCCTTTGCGCGCTCTTCAGCAGCACGGATGATGCCATCAGCCTCGCGCTTTGCATTGGTTATAATGTCGGCGCGATCGGAAACGATTCCGCGAGCCTGCTTGATTTCTGCGGGGATGTTGAGGCGAATGTCATCAACAACAGCGCGCAGCTTTTCAATGTCAACAACGGTCTTTTTGCCGGGGATTTTAAATCCGCTGTCTAAAATTTCGTCTAATTGTTCAAGTAATTCATCGATAGTCATTATTTTTCTTCCTTTCCATAAAGCCTTTTGGTAATATCATTTCTGATTTGTTCGGGCACGAAGTCGCAAACATCGCCACCCATGCTTGCAATTTGTTTAACCATGCTGGAGCTGAGATACATGTTTTCCGCGGCGGTAGTCAAGAAGACTGTTTCCACCTCGGGATTCAGCTTTTTATTGGCAAGCGCCATCTGGAATTCGTATTCGAAATCCGACATAGCGCGAAGACCCTTGATAATAACCGAGGCGCCCTTTTCGCGGGCATATTCGGCCAAAAGACCATCCGAATAATCAACCTCGATGTTTTCGAGGTCGGAGGTTGCGGCTCTTATCAGCGCAACTCGTTCCTCGGGGGTGAAGCTATAGTGCTTTTTGGGGTTCACCATAACAACGACAATAACGCGGTCAAACATCTTTGCGGCGCGTTTTATGATATCAACATGTCCAACTGTTATGGGATCAAAGCTACCGGGACAAACGGCAATTGAATTGTGCATTGGCTTATACCTCCTCGCGGCGGTAGATAGAAATGCATATCTTACCGTAACGACTGGTTTTTGCGAGGGCGAAGTCATCAACCTTCGCGGGAACCGAAATATCGGTTGGATGCTCGCAAACTATAATGCCGAAGCTGCTCATCTTTGGGGAGAGGAGAGCAAGGGCATCCTCATAAAATCCACCGTGATAGGGCGGATCTAAAAAGGCAATATCGAACTGCTCATTTGTTGCGGAGAGGAAAAGCTTTGCATCGCGCTTTTCAACAGCCGCAAGAGGGGCAAGCTTGGTTGCGGCAAGGTTATCGTTTATAACCCTAACCGATTCTGCAGAACTATCAACAAAGGTTGCCTTTTCGGCACCGCGGCTCAAAGCCTCGATTCCCATTTGTCCGCAGCCTGCAAATAAATCCAAAATTTTTCGGCCCTCGATATCAAATTGGAGCATACTAAAAACGGCCTCTTTAACCTTCTCAGAGGTTGGGCGAACCGAGCTGCCCTCAAGGGTTTTAAGGCGCATTCCGCGAGCCTTACCGGTTATAACTCTCATAATATCACCTATACACATCTATTATCACATTAAATAGGTGCATTTGTCAACAAAAATTTCTTTTTGTCAGCTAAAACAATTAAATGTAAAAAATATAAAATGATTATTGATATTTATTGTAGGGTGTGTTACAATTATAACAATCTATGATTTGTATAAGGGGGAGTTTGGTGCTTTGCTCCGAAAACCGCCTTTTATGGGTCAAAATATAAGATTAAGGGGGACTATGTTCAATGGTATTAAATACCGCATCTGCGTTTACACAGCTCGCTGCTGATGTCACATCAAGTGAACCTACAAACAGTACTGTTGTAGGTCTTGGCGTTGGTATCGTTTTTGCAGGACTTGTAATCCTCGTGTTTATCACTTGGTTTATGGGACTCTTCTTTAGAGGCAAAAAAGCAAAAACCGAAACTGCTCCTGCCGCAGCACCCGCACCTGCAACCGCAGAGGTTATTCCGAACAAACAGGAAATGCTTGCAGCAATTTCCGCCGTTGTTGCCGAAGAACTCGGCCGCGATGTATCACAAATCAAAATTTTATCATTTAAGAAAATGTGAGGTATGAAAAATGAAAAAATATAAAGTAACCGTAAACGGAACCGCTTATGAAATAACTCTTGAGGTAGCAGATGGCTCTGCTCCCGTTGCTGCTCCTGCAGCCGCTCCCGCTCCCGCTGCTGCTCCGGCTCCTGCCGCTGCTCCTGCTCCTGCTGCCGCTCCCGCTGCTGCACCCGCAGGTGGCGAAACTGTAGCATCCCCCATGCCCGGAACCATCCTTTCGGTAAATGTTGCTGCCGGAACCGCAGTTAAGAAGGGCGATGTTCTCATGATCCTCGAGGCCATGAAGATGGAAAACGAAATCATGAGCCCTGTTGATGGAACTGTTTCTGCTGTTAATGTTCAGAAGGGTGCAACCGTTGAAACCGGAACTGTTCTCTGCGTTATCGCTTAATCTTTTTCTAAAAGGGAGAAACAATAATGACAGCAATCGAAAACTTTATCCAGCAGACCGGATTTGCAATGTTTGCAGCCAATCCGCTCAACCTTGTAATGATAGCAGTTGCTTGCTTGCTCATTTTTCTTGCTATCGTTAAAAAGTTTGAGCCGCTTTTGCTTTTATCCATTGCATTTGGTATGCTCTTAACCAATCTTCTCGGTGCCGAAATGTATCATGAGTTCCTCTTTGCAGGCGGTCATGTTCATTGGGGTCTCTTTAGCGGAGGCGAGGTTGTAACCGAGGAACTTATCGCTGAATTCACAAAGGGAAACGCATCCGAAAGCGTTATAACCTATCTAACCTCTATGGTTGGAAACCCGCTTCCCGCCGCAGGACTCCTCGATTATCTATATCTCGGAGTTAAGCTCGGAATCTATCCCTGCCTTATCTTCCTCGGCGTTGGCGCTATGACCGATTTCGGTCCCCTCATCGCAAACCCCAAGAGCCTTCTCCTCGGCGCAGCTGCTCAGGTTGGTATTTTCGCAACCTTCGTTGGTGCAAAGGCATTAGGCTTTACCGGCGCAGAGGCCAGCAGTATCGGTATCATCGGTGGTGCCGATGGTCCTACCGCCATCTTCGTTACCGGAAAATTAGCTCCCGAGCTTTTAGGACCTATCGCAGTTGCCGCATATTCTTATATGGCACTCGTTCCGGTTATCCAGCCCCCGATTATGAAGCTCTTAACAACCAAAAAAGAGCGCATGATAAAGATGGAAACTCTTCGCCCTGTTTCGAGAACAGAGAAGATCATTTTCCCCATCGTTGTAACCATTTTGGTTTCGCTTATCGTTCCTTCTGCAACTCCGCTTGTTGGTTGCCTTATGCTTGGTAACCTCTTCCGCGAGTGTGGTGTTACCGAGCGCCTTTCCAAGACCGCTCAGAACGAGCTCATGAATATTGTAACAATATTCCTTGGCGTAACCGTTGGTGCAACCGCAACAGCAACAACCTTCTTAAACCTCGAGACCCTTAAGATTATCGTTATGGGTGTTGTAGCTTTCGGTGTTGCAACTGCAGTTGGTGTTATTTTTGCAAAGTTTATGAACCTCTTCTTAAAGAAGAAGATCAATCCCCTTATCGGTTCTGCAGGCGTTTCGGCCG
>JAZOXC010000165.1:0-17888 GCA_045659535.1 Acutalibacteraceae bacterium | reverse complement strand
GGAATGTGAACTTTGCCATAAAAAGCAAAGTAGTAAAACAAGGTGTATAAACGGACATTTCGTTTGTGATGAATGTCATACAAGCGGAATGGATGAAATCATTTCGATATGCTTTATCAGCAAGTCCAAAAATCCTATTGAGATTATGGAAAAAATGATGGGGTTGCCATCTTGTCATATGCACGGTCCCGAACATCACACTATGGTTGGCTATGCACTTTTAACTGCTTATAAAAATGCGGGTGGAGATATAGACTTAAAAACCGCACTTTATGAAATGCAAAAAAGAGGAAAACAAGTTCCCGGTGGTTCTTGTGGATTTTGGGGCGCCTGTGGAGCAGGTGTTAGCACCGGTATGTATATTTCTATTGCATTAAAAGCAACCCCACTTACAAAAGAGGCTTGGGGTCTTTCCAATCAAATGACAGCAAGAGCCTTGGAAGCGATTGGAAAAAACGGCGGTCCTCGTTGTTGCAAGAGAGATTCTTATCTTGCCATTATGGAAGCGATTAAATTCACAAGCGAGAAATTAGGGGTTAATATGGAGTCCAGTCAAGTAACCTGTTCTCGCTCTCATATGAACAATCAGTGCATAGGGGAAGAATGTCCGTTTTCTAAAAAGGCAAAGAAAAAAATAGCCTTTATTTGTGTACATAATTCGTGTCGCAGTCAGATTGCGGAAGCCTTGGGAAAACTATTGGCACCGGATGTATTTGAATCATATTCTGCCGGAACAGAAATAAAACCAAAAATCAATCAAGATGCAGTTAGAATTATGAAAGAGTTGTATGGGATTGATATGGAACAAACACAGTATTCAAAATTGATTACAGATATTCCAAATCCCGATATAGCAATCTCAATGGGTTGTAATGTGGATTGCCCTTTTATTAGCAGAGAATTTGATGATAATTGGGAACTAACAGACCCCACCGGAAAAACGGATGAGGAATTTAAGATACTTATCAAAAAGATTGAAGAAAAGATTTTAAAACTAAAAGATGAATTCAAATAATTTTCCTCTTTGCGCATAGCAGTGCAAGCCGCTAAAAAGCAATAAACACCCCGTGTTAAAATGAACACGGGGTGTTATTATATTATTCAATTTCAAAATCATACAATCTGAAATCTTCCGAACCGAAAGTGGATTTGGGAAGAAACCGAATTGTTTTAACACACCAATTTACTGTGTGTTTTACAAATCGTTGGTGATTATCGGTAATATGTATTTTATTCACTTCGCCATTTTCAGATATGCCTTGGATTTCATATTCTTTGATTAAGGTTTGTGGCAATTTGAATCTAGTTTGCACCAAAGGATAGTTACAGGGCATATTATGATAATTTCTGTTTAAATCACTATCAAAGACAAGCCTTATTTGTTTGATTTTTGTATTGGTATCAAAAGCATATTCAATAATATCACCGTCTTTACCAATCCAACAGTTTTCCTCGCCTCTGTCTATACCGTTTCTGACAATGTCGGCTGAACAATCCGCGGTTTTAGTAAGAGTTGAAATTTCCCTATTATGCCACGGGATATAGCAGTCGTCCTGCATTAAAGTTTGCTGTAACTTTTTAATATCTACCTTCTCTAAAACTACATTATCGTGAATTGCCTGTGCCACCGCAGTTCCTAAAGCCTGACCCAAAATCGAGCAGGTAGCCATAACCCTTGATGAACTGAGTGCCGCATGGGTTACACTTGTGTTTCTGCCTGCAAAACACAAATTTTCTATGTTTTTAGAAATCATACAACGAAGCGGCAACCCCCAAGGCGTCGGCGCAGGGTGATAAATGGTTGGATATCCTTTCGTATAATAAAATCCCTCGGGGAAATGGTCGTCCATTGTCCAGCCGGCATAAGCAACGATATCATCAAAATGACCACCCGATTCCACATCGTTTTGATTTACAATATATTTACCGATATAACGCCGACTTTCTCTTTTGCCGGGTGTGAACCCAATCCATTCAAGTTCCCAATTATCTGCGCCATGGTCACCATAATTTTTCATATGGTCCCAAACACCGTAACAAATTTTAAGTAACTCCTCACGGCAACGGTCGGTGTCGTGAATACAGTCCCATTCACCGCCAACCTCTATCCACCAAAAGTTATTATCAATAAAATGGTCTTTATACGGTAAATCCGCATCGGTTTCATATTTATATGCCCATTTAGGCGGTGTAAAGGAAACCAGATGGTCGGTTTCGCGAATTTGGAAAAGGCAGCTCATACCCATTGTTTTTTTATCGGCAACATCGGGCGGTATGGTTTCATTAAAATCAAACTTTGACTCTCTGCCATACATAAATTCCGCACCCGAAAGGGTGGAAAGAATAGAATCGCCCGAACAGTCAGCAAAATATTTGGCAGTTACAACATGAAATGTTTCGGCATTAGACTGCCATGCTTTTACACTTGCTATTTTTTCTCCGTCCATAGTGCAATCAAGGCAGCTTGAATTAAGCAATAGAATCAGATTTTCCTCCGCCATTGCCTTTTCATAAAGCACACTATCCCACAAAGGATATTTGAGCGATGGATTTTGATAGAAATTTTCAAGCATTATTTCTTCAATAATACCGCCCTCGCGGTTATCCTTACCATGACAGCCGCCGATCCACATTCTGATTTCACTCGATGCATTACCGCCTAAAACCGGGCGGTCATGTATCAGTACCACCTTGACACCGTGTCTTGCTGCCGCAATGGCACAGCAAAGGCCCGACATTCCGCCACCGATAACGCATAGGTCGGTATTATATTTCAGAGTTCTCATAATTATAGCTCCTTTTCGTTTTGTTTTTTGCATTAACCACCGTCAATACCTTTTCCTTATTTTTACTCCAAAAACCTCATACCCATTTTATTTATATGCCTATTATTTTTCTGATTTCGGTTACATCAACATCAGCAAGAGCACAGCCTTGCTTCACTGCTATTGCCGCAGCTGTACCCGCTGCCTCACCTATTCCTACACAAATCGGCATTGCGCGGAAGTTTGAGTGTGCCATATGAGTACCCGATATGTTTCTACCGCAAAGCAAAAGGTTTTCTTTTATTTCAGGCAATAAGCAACGATAAGGTATTGTGTAACCATTTTTCTGCGTAAAGCCGTGCTGTACACCTGTTTTATCAAGTCCTGCTCCTGTAATATTATGAACATCAAAATTGAAAAGAGCATCGCGAACTACATAGTCGTCAAACATGCATGCTCCAAGAATATCTTCCTTTGTAATAGTATATTTACCCTTAAAATGGCGGGTTTCTCTAATGCCGATAAGAGAAGATGAGCTTATCATATAGCAGTTCTCAAAACCGGGAACAAAATCTCTTAAATATTTCATAATATCTTCAAGCTGTTTACGGCAAGCAACGGTTGCTTTTGTAAGGTCTTCTGCGCGGGTACCATCAATATCGGTAACATTTGTCATATTACAGGTTACCACACCGGGCAGAGTAGAACGGTAGGTCAGAATGTGGCCTGCGGGGCAAGGAATATGCTGTTTAGCAAGCGCTTGAAGCTCACCCTTTTCGGTTTGGTATCTGCTTTCGAAGGTGGGAAGAAATGCTGCTCTTTCATAATCAACGCCGCCAACCTTGAACATAAGTGTTGCAGGTTGCATTTTATTGTCTTCCTCACGACCCAAAATAAATTCTGCACCTGCTTTGGCTGCAATGTCGCCATCACCGGTAGCATCAATAGTGATCTTGGCATAAATATCGGTGATACCTGATTTATTTACAACAGAAGCACCCAAAACCTTGTCACCATCACATATTGCATCCATTGCAAAGGTATAGAGCATAAGACTGCAACCAACCTCATCAAGCATTTCGAGGTAAATAGTTTTTAGCATCTCCGGGTCTATGAGGGTAACATCTTGCACCTCAAAATAATTCTTTTTCTTTGAACGGCGAAGAATTTTCCAGTAAAGAGGGCTTCCGCAACTGCCTGTCCAATGGCTCATAAGTCCCGAGGTAGAAATTCCGCCTACATCTCCGCTCTGTTCAACAAGCACTACCTTTGCGCCGTTTTTGGCAGCCATATATGCCGCTGCAAAGCCGGAAGGGCCTGAGCCGAGAACCAAAACGTCTGTGTGCAATTCAAATTTATTAATCATATAACCACTCCTCGCCTTTTTTATTTCATTATAGCAACAAAAGCAACACCTTGCCTTTGCTTTTTTGCAAATTATATTTACATTCCTGCAATTTTGTGTATAATTTATTGTGGTGATAATATGAAATACAAACTTATTGAAGATATAAACAACTATATTTCATACCTTAATAACAACGGATTATTTGTATCTGTTCACGGAAAAATGATAGGTGGTCTTTTAGAACATAATATTCATAAAAATCCTTTTTGCACCTTTGTAAAGACCAATGATGATGCTTGGAAAAAGTGTGTCAAATGTCAGCAAAAAGTTTTTAGCAGATGCAATAAAGATTATTTGTTCGGTATGTGTCATGCAGGTGTTGAGGAATATGTGTTTTATGTTGATGATAAGACATTTGTAAGTGTTAGTGGTTACGGAATAGATAAACAAAAAGCGACAGAGCGGATAGACCGCCTATCCCTAGAATATCTTTTTGATAAATCAGAGCTTTTAACAGCATATGAGCAAGGATTAAAGCATGAAAAAGAAAACATAAGTGAGTTAAAAGTGCTGGTTAAACCATTGTGTCATATGCTGTCTCTTTTGCAAATAACGACGGGTGATATTTTGAGTTTGGAATCCAAAAGTAAAACTTTTGATTCTGTATTAGCGTTTGTACAAAGAAACATAACGCAAGATATTACTTTGAGGAGCATTGCGGATGCCTGTGCGTGCTCCGAATCCACCGTTTCGCATTTGTTTAAGGAATATACAAATCATTCGGTCAAAAAGCACATTAACAATCTTCGGCTAAAGCAAGCAGAAAAGTTGTTGCTTACCACCGATCTGCCGATAGGCAACATTGCTTCTCTTTGCGGTTTTGCTGATGCCAATTATTTTTCAACCGCTTTTAAGAAAAGATTTGGTCTATCTCCGGCAAAATTCAGGACAAAGAATTCTTTGTGAAAACTCTGATTGATGCGTGTCGTGAATAGCATGTCAGGCTGCAATCAAGGAAAACAAATAATTTCTGACTTTATAAAATAATTGATCCCCTCGGAGGAATCAGAGTGGGGCGTGTATAGCTATTGCATTCATTTAGAAAATCTGCTATATTGACAATAGGAGGCGAGGATATGAAGGTTATATTTTTGGATATTGATGGAGTTTTAAGCGGGCAAAAATATCAGATGGAGGCGGTTGGAGATCCCCCGTTTATTGATGTTAGCCGATTTGAAATTCTAAAGGAAATCATAGATAAAAGCGGTGCGAAGGTTGTTCTCTCGAGCACTTGGAAAACATCATGGGTTAAGGGAGAAGATTTCGACTGCATTTTCGCAGATGCGGGCATTGATGTATATGATACCACCCCCGCTTTGGGAAGAAAAAATATAGAGATTTCCGCCTGGTTAACCGCCCATCCGGAAACCCAATCCTTTGTTATTTTAGATGATGCTGCCGGAGGTTGGGGCGAGTTGCTGCCGAAGGTTGTTATCACCAACCCCGAATATGAGGACGGACTGGAGAAAAAGCATATCGCGCCGGCGCTCGAAATCCTCGAAGGTAAATAAACACACACTTCCCCGCCGAATACTCGGTGGGGATTTTTTAATCTTTTTATCAAGCATAAGGTGTGTTATAATATAAGCGAGAGGTTTAAAAAAGAATTGGAGAAACAAAATAACTTATGAGAAAACTTAAAGGACTGATTATCGTGCTTTCAATTATACTAACTTTATTCGGCTTAACTGCTTGTGGCAGCGAGGCTAATAACACCTATGAGCAAATCACCCCCCAAGAGGCAAAAACCATTATGGATACCGAAAGCGATTATATCATCATCGATGCCCGCACCACCGAAGAATTCGCAGAGGGACATATTGAAAACGCAATCCTTATCCCCGAATATGAGATAGCCCAAAGAGCCGAAAACGAGTTGCCCGATAAGGAACAGCTTATTCTCGTCTATTGCCGCAGCGGCAGGAGGAGTAAAATTGCTTCCGAGGAGCTTGTAAAACTCGGATATACCAATGTTAAAGAATTCGGCGGAATTATCGACTGGCCGTATGAGATTGTGAAATAAAACGCTTGACTCTCACGCTGCGTTATAGTGTATACTCCTTTTCGTGAGGTGATAAAAGTGAAAATGCAAAACAACGAGCTCGCAAAACTCGTAAGTGTCAGCGTCCGTACACTACACTATTACGATGAAATAGGCTTGTTAAAGCCTGCCTTTGTTGACGAGCAAAATGGCTATCGGTTTTATAATGAAATCTCTCTCCTGCGTATGCAAGAGATTCTGTTTTATCGTGAACTTGATTTTGAACTAAAAAGCATTCGTGATATCTTATCATCTCCCGATTACGATAAGCAAAAAGCACTCGCCGAGCAGCGAAAACTCTTAATTCTCAAAAAGGAACGATTAGAGCGAATTATTGCTGCTTTAGATAGCGCTGAGAAAGGAAAGATTACAATGTCTGCATTTGATAACAGCGATTATGAAACCGCCCGCAAACAATATGAAACAGAGGCCAAACAAAGATGGGGCGAAACCGGCGCATATAAAGAACATACGGAAAAGACCGCAAACTACACTAAAGAGAAGTGGCAAGAAGCTAATGATGGACTGATGGCAGTCTTGGCTAAATTCTCCGAGTGTATGAAAAACGGCAGCGCCGCAGATTCGGGCGAAGCTAAGGCGCTTGTGAGGGAACTGCAAAATTATATCACCAAGAACTACTACACCTGCAGCGATGAAATCCTCGCAGGTCTCGGCAAAATGTATGTCGCTGATGAGCGATTCAAAACCAACATCGACAAAAACACTCCCGGCACCGCCGCATTTGTTTCAAAAGCGATAGAAAATTATTGCGAATAGCGCTATCCCCTGCCGTGGGTTGGTATGTGTGTGGTTTTTTGGTGGCTATTGTGTTTTTCGGGGTTATATGATACAATAAATCAACGACTTGTGATGAAGGAGCGGTATTATGTTTTGTAAATATTGCGGCAAGCAGCTTGATGATGATTCTGTTTTTTGCCCCCAGTGTGGCAACAAGGTTTTGGAGCAGGCAGCTCCGACCGCGCCCGCAGCCCCGCCTGCGGCTACTGCAAGCACACAACGCAAGCTTGTTATAAAGAGAAAAAAGCAGATTTATGGTTTGGCTGTAACACTTGGAATATGGATTGATGGCGAAGAAAAGGCTCGCATTAAATCCGGCGGCGAGGAAACAGTTATGATCTCGAGCGAGTCCCATGCTCTGCAGATCCGCCAGAGTAATTTAGGCGGAAAATTTGAGAGCAAGACCTTTGTTGTTAAGGCGGGAACCGGCGATGTTTATGGCTACATAACTCCCCCTCTCTTTTCCGATAAATGGACTATCACATTTGAATATATGTAAAAAAAATAAACCCCAATGGACAACATTGGGGTTTTGTGTACCATTTTTGTCGCATTGGAAATGGTAATATTGTTATAGAAAAGAAAAGGAGAGATTAGATATGATAAATGAGATTAGAAAAAGAGCCGAAAACGGTGATGCAGGAGCACAGTTTTTAATGGGCGAAATCACATACCACGGCGGCGATATCAAGAAAATGGAGGAGTTCAACGAGCTTTTCGGCGAGGGAAACAAGAGCTTTATCATCAAACGCAAGTGTTTTGATGAGATGCTTCGCTGGTATACCCTTTCGGCAGAGCAGGGCAACCCGAAGGCGCAGAGCGCACTCGGAAACTACTACACCACCTGCCTTGATGAAAAAGAAAACCGCGAAAAGGGCATCGAGCTTCTGCACCGCGCGGTAGAGCAGGGCGAACCCAGCGCACATTTTGCTCTTGGAAGATGTTATCTTCACGGCATCGGAGTCCAAAAGGATATGGACAAGGCAATCTCGCTGCTCAAGGTTGCGCTGCTTGATGGCGGCTACACCGATGCGCTGCATTTGGTTGCCGACTGCTACACTCTTGAGGATGTCAAGCGCGATGAGAGCACACTAAATTGGATATCTGATTCGGCCGATTTTGATAACAGCTATGCCCAATATTTGCTCGGTGAGTGTTATCTCCTGGGTATTTGGGTTGAAAAGGATCCCGCGCAGGCTTTCTCACTTTTCCTTCGAGCAGCAGAGCAAGAATTTGATGAAGCCGAGTTTATGGTTGGCGAATGCTACCGTTTGGGAATCGGGGTTGAAAAGGACCTAAATTCCGCAATAAAATGGTATTCGGATGCAGCCGAGCAGGAGCACGAAGGCGCTAAAAGGGCTCTTATGGCTATGTAGGTTTTATAGGGGCGGAGGCTATCCGCCCCTATATTTTTTATGATCTCTTTTGAGGCAGGCAAAAATTTAAGAAAACGGTTGAAATGGGCAAAAGATTATGCTAATATGTAGGCAACGAGGTGATTTTTATGAAATGGATTTCTACAACCGAGCACAAAAAATGGGTGGAGACCGATGCTTTTTCGACAGAAAAAGGTGAGGAGCTTCGCATTGGTGAAGCGATTGGCAAAGAGATTTTCGGCTATGGTGCCTGCTTTAACGAGATTGGCATGAAGGCGGTTTTCTCGCTCTCGCCCGAAAAGCAGAAAGAGATTTTTGATGAGCTTTTCTCTCCGGAGGGACTCGATCTTTGCTACAACAGAATATCCATCGGCGCCAACGATTTTGCCGAGGATTGGTATAGCTACAACGATGTTAAGGGCGATTTCGAGATGAAAAATTTCTCGATTGAGCGCGACCGAAAATATATTATTCCCGCTATAAAAGAGGCCCAAAAGCGCTGCCCCGAGATGAGGTTTTTTGCCTCGCCCTGGAGCCCGCCTACCTGGATGAAATTCCCGCAGGCCTGCAACTATGGTAAACTTATTCAAACCGAGGAAAACCTAAAGGCATATGCACTTTATTTAAAGAAGTTTGTTTTGGCTTACATGGATGAGGGCATAAAGGTTTCGCATCTTTATCCTCAAAACGAGTTTTTATGCGACCAAAAATTCCCCTCTTGCCAATATAATGCCGAGGAGATGGAAAACCTTATCGGCAACTATCTTATTGATGAAATCGGAGATTTATGCGAGATTTGGCTCGGAACAAACTGCTGGCGTGATAACTACACCAAAATTTTCAACACCATTTTGCAAAACAAGAAAATTCGCGATGCCATAAAGGGCGCAGGTTTCCAATGGAGCGCAACCGACGAGATTCGTATGTTCTCGGAGGACTACCCCGATAAGGATTCGGTTCACACCGAATGCGAATGCGGTGATGGTCGCAATACTTGGGACCATGCTATTCATGTTTTCGAGCTTTATCGCCGCGCAAGCCGAGGCGGCGCGCGAGCCAATGTTTATTGGAACATGGCTTTAAGCAATGGTGGACTTTCTACCTGGGGCTGGCGTCAAAACTCGCTTTATACCATAAACGATGGCGACTACGAAAAGACCCCCGAATTCTACTGCGTTAAACATTTTTCGCATTTTGTTAAGCGCGGTGCGGTTATGCTCAAAACCGAGGGCCCGCACTCGACCTGCTCGGCTGTTTTCAAAAACCCCGATGGCAGCATTGCGGCGGTTATCATGAACCCCTATAACACCAAAAAGGTTTTAACCATCGGCGATAAGAATTTCTCGCTCGAGCCGAGATCCTTTAATACAATCGTTTTCTAATAATAAAACCCCCGCGGGAATACCGCAGGGGTTTTTCTTTTATTTTATTTTATTTTCTCAAATGCTTCGAAGGCCAGAAGTATCGCTTCTTTATAGCCATTAGTTGTTTTGGTTGCGCCCGAAACGGTTTCAACATCGGCCGCCCTATCGGCATTTTTGCCTATAAATTTTTCGCCGTAATCCTTCTCTTCACCCATTGTTTCACCCGTATTATACCACGAAAAATCGGCTCTGTCCACCGGGGGAAATACCAAGTTTTTGCCACCGAGTTTTAAACGCATATATTCTTGACAATAATACTACCATACACTATAATTATTTTGGGTTATAATAATTATATTATATTATTAGATTTATATTTTCCTTTTTAATTTTTTCAAGAAAGGTGAGAAAAAATGGCTTCTTATCTACCCGGAATTCGCGTTCCGCACAGAAAAAACACCAAAAATAAACCTACCGTTCAGATTCCTATCCCTGCTACCGTTACCATTCCCATGGTTATGCATATAGGCGCGCCTGCAACACCCATCGTTCGGGTTGGCGATGAGGTTTCGGTTGGAACAAAAATCGGCGAGGCATCGGGATATATCTCCTCGCCTATTTATTCGAGTGTTTCGGGAAAGGTTACTAAGATTACCGATTTCCTTCTCGCAAGCGGAACCTATACCCCCGCGGTTGTTATCGAATCGGATGGCGCAGCCACCATCGATAAGAATATAGCCCCTCCCACTGTTGAAACCAAGGAGGATTTGGTTTCGGCCATTAAGGAGAGCGGCATAGTTGGTCTTGGCGGCGCGGGCTTCCCGACCTTTGTTAAGTTTGATGTTGATCCCGATAGAATCGACTATCTTATCATAAACGGCGCTGAATGCGAGCCCTATGTTACCAGCGATACCGTTACCATGATGACACGTTGGGGCGATATGGCCACCGCGCTTAAGGCCATAAACCGAACCATGGGCATCAAAAATGTTATCATCGGTATTGAAAACAATAAAAAAGAAGCCATCGAAAAAATGAAGGCTATGGCCGAATCGATAACCGATTTCTCGGTTTCGGTTGCGGTTTTGCCCTCGGTTTACCCCCAAGGCGGCGAAAAGGTTTTGATTTATCATACTACCGGCCGCAAGGTTCCGATTGGCAAGCTGCCGATTGATGTTGGCTGCGTTGTTATAAACTGCACAACCCTGGCTACCATCGGCTCTTATCTTGAAACCGGTATGCCGCTCACCCATAAATGCGTTACCGTTGATGGTGGCGCTGTTATGAACCCCCAGAATGTTATCGCTCCTATCGGAACTGCGATTTCTGAGCTTTTCGAGTTCTGCGGCGGTCTTTCGGAGCAGCCCGCAAAGCTAATCTATGGCGGACCCATGATGGGCATTACTGTTCCCGATGATTCGGCTCCCGTTATTAAGAACACCAACGCGGTTTTGGCTCTTACCGCAAAGGAATCCAAGCTCCCCAAAACCACCGCTTGCATCCGTTGCGGTGCCTGCATCAACACCTGCCCCTTCAAATTAGCTCCCGCTAAAATCGCGAGAGCATATGAAATCAAGGATGTTGAGGCTCTAAACGAGCTTTCGGTTAATGCTTGCATGGAATGTGGCTGCTGTAGCTTTGTTTGCCCCGCAAACCGACCCTTGGTTCAGAACAACAAGCTCGCAAAACAGTTTTTAAAGGAGGTAAATAAGGCATGAGTAACCTAAAGAAACTCGCCGTTTCGCCGCATATTCATTGCGGTCGTTCTACCGGCGGTATCATGCGCGATGTTTTAATTGCGCTGTTGCCCGCTGCCATCGCGGGAATATATATCTTTGGCATTCGCTCGCTACTTGTTATTGCTGTTTGCCTTGGATGCTCCATTGCATTTGAAGAGCTCTTTTGCCTTATTACCAAAAGAGAAGAGACCATAGGCGACTGCTCGGCGGCAGTTACAGGTCTTTTGCTCGCATTAAACCTACCCGCAAATATTCCGCTTTGGCAATGTGTTGTTGGTTCGTTTTTTGCTATCATTGTTGTTAAATGTCTGTTTGGCGGCATTGGCTACAACCTTGTTAACCCCGCTATTACCGCTCGAGTATTTATGCTTGTTGCTTTCGATGCCGTTGCCCGCCCCGCATTCCCCGCCGGCGCGGTTGTTGATGCGGCATCCTCGGCAACCCCGCTTGCCGCAAAGGAAATGCCCTCGCTTTTAACCCTTTTCCTCGGAAATCACGGTGGAGCTATCGGTGAAACCTGCGCTGCGGCACTGCTCCTTGGCGGAATTTATCTTATCGTTCGCCGCGTTATAACCTGGCATATCCCGGTTGTTTTCATCGGCTCGGTATTCGTTCTTTCCTATCTTCTCGGCGGATTTGACCCAACATACGCCCTCTCCCTTACCCTTTCGGGCGGTGTTTTCATTGGTGCTATCTTTATGGCAACCGACTATGTTACATCCCCTGCAACCCCTTGGGGCAAGGTTATTTTCGGATTCGGTGCAGCACTTATTACCTGCCTTATCCGTTTCTATGGAAACCTCCCCGAAGGTGTTTCGTATGCAATTCTCTTTATGAATATTTTAAACCCCTACATCAGTAGTTGGACAAACCGCAAGGCTTTTGGTGCGTGAGGTAACAGATGATGAAAAAATATCTTAAGAATATCTCGGTGTTTGTTTCTATATGCGTTGTTATCTCGCTGCTTTTGGCGGTTACCAACCATTTCACAGCACCGATCATTGAAAAAAATCAGGCCGCTACGGCCAATGCCGCGCTCCTCGAGGTTATGCCCGATGGAAAGGGCTTTGATGAACTCGATATCTCGACCCTCACACTGCCCAAGACCGTTACAAAGGCTTATAAGGAAACCTCCGGTATAGGCTATGTTTTAGAGCTAACAACCAGCGGCTATAAGCCCGATATGATAATTATGTGTGGTGTTACAACCGATGGAACTGTTACCGGTGCGGTTTGCATTGCCGCAAATGAAACCTGGGGACTTGAGAAAACCTATGGTGAAAACTTCAAGGGCAAGGATGCCGCAGGAGTTGATGCTGTTGCTCTCGCAACCCCCGCAAACAAAACAACAACCGGTTATAAAAACGCTATTCGCGATGCGCTCAATGCTGCTATCATTTTAGGTGGCGGAAGCGCCGATATTAGAACCGAGGAAGAAATCCTTGCCGATAATCTTTCGGCCGCGCTTCCTGCAGGTGATACCTTTGAGAAGGTATTTATAACCGAGGAGCTCGAAGGCGTTGATTCCATTTATAAGGCCGCAAATGATGCAGGCTATGTTGTTGTTATCGGCGAAGAGTTCATCGCAACCGATATAGATGGTGTTTCCGAAAACGAAACCGCTTCGGCTGCTGTTGGGAAGATTAAGGCTTCTACCCTTAAGGATATTAACATTGAAAATAATGCCGACCTAAGTGCTATTATTTTCTCGGCAAAGAAAACCGCTTCGGGGGTTTATGTTATTGAGGCAAAGGGCAACGGCTATAGCATCGTTGGCCATTCCGAATACACACCTACCTCCGAAACCTATATAAAGGTTCGCGTTGCTATCGCGCCCAACGGCAAGATTCTCGACTGCTTGACAGTAGAGCATGATGAATCCAAAGGCTTCGGCGATGCTTGTGCTAAACCCGAATTCTATTCCCAGTTTATTGGCAAGAATAGCGAAAACTATACAGAAATTGATGGTATCAGCGGTGCTACCATAACCACTAACGGTTATAAAACCGCTATCGCGCGTGCCTATGAGGCAGTTGCGATATTGAAGGGAGGCAAATAATATGAATAAAAATAGTAATGCCTCTGTTTTGCTAAACGGAATTTTAAGAGAGAACCCTGTTTTAGTTCTGATTCTCGGAACCTGCCCCACTCTTGCAACCACCAAAACCGTTGATGGTGCTTTCGGTATGGGAATTGCGGCTCTCTTGGTTCTTATATGCTCGAATGTGTTTATTTCGCTGCTTCGCAACATTATCCCCGAAACCATGCGAATCCCCTGCTATATTGTTATTATCGCAGGCTTTGTTACCATTGTTAAGCTATTGGTTCAGGCTTATTTACCCGACCTTTATGAGACCCTTGGCGTTTATCTCGATTTGATAACGGTTAACTGCATTATTTTGGGTCGCGCAGAAATTTTTGCTAAAAAGAACCCTGTTTTAAAATCGGCTCTTGATGGTATTGGCATGGGTATCGGATTTACCCTCGCCATAACCGTTATGGCAACCATCCGCGAGGTTTTCGGCGCTGCTGCATTCGCCGGCACCGCTATCCCCTTCCTCGAGGATTATAAGATCAAATTCTTAACCGAGGCTCCCGGAGGTATGCTCGTTTTCGGACTTTTGATCGCCCTTATTACCATCATAACAAAGGGCAAATACCCCAAGAAGAAATCCTTCTCTTGCTCGGCATGCCCCAATGCTGCAACCTGCGGAAGTTCTTGCGGCTTAGAGAAAGGAGATGCTAAATAATGGATGCTTTTAAAACCTTAATGATTATTTTGCTCTCCTCGGTTTTGGTTGATAACTATGTTCTCAGCCGTTTCCTCGGAATCTGCCCATTCCTTGGCGTTTCGAAAAAATTCGACCAAGCTGTTGGTATGGGTGTTTCGGTAACAGTTGTTATGCTTATCGCATCGGTTGTTACTTGGCCAATTCAGTATTTTATACTCAATAAATTTGGTCTCGGATATCTTCAGAACATTGTGTTCATCCTAATTATTGCAACACTTGTTCAGATGCTCGAGCTTATACTCAAGCGCTTCTCGCCCTCCCTTTATAAGGGACTCGGCGTTTATCTCCCGCTTATCACAACCAACTGCGCCGTTCTTGGCGTTACCATCAATAATATAAATGATGGCTACAACTTCCTTGAGGCTACCGTAAGCTCGCTTGGTTGCGGACTTGGATTCTTGCTCGCAATGGTTCTCTTCTCGGGACTTCGTTCGAGAATTGACGAATCCAATATCCCCGCTCCCTTCCGCGGTTTGGCTGTAACCCTTATTGCCGCCTCCTTTATCTCGCTCGCTTTCATGGGCTTTGGCGGTATTGTTGAAAATATTTTTAAGTAGGTGAAAAATATGGATATTTTAATTGCATTAGCTATAATGCTCCCCATATCTCTGATCGCCTGCATTGCTTTATCTCTCCTTTCGCATCTCTTCGCTGTAGATGAAGATCCGAAGAAAAAGGAGCTTTTGGAATGCCTTCCCGGCATAAACTGCGGCGCTTGCGGCTTTAAGGGCTGCGATGATTATGCCGAAGCAATCGTTTCGGGCAAAGCAAAGCCCAATCTTTGCGTTCCCGGAGCGCAGAAGGTTGCAAACCAGCTGAGTGAAATCATGGCGGTTGAACCCGAGAAGTTTTTGGATGTTGTTGCCTTTGTTGGCTGCAACGGAACCTGCGCTGCAACCGGTGAGAAGGCCGCCTATGAAGGCATCCCCAGCTGCTCTGCCGCCAATATGCTCTATGCGGGAACAGGCAACTGTTCCTATGCCTGCCTTGGCTTTGGCGATTGCGCTGCCGTTTGCCCCAATGATGCTATCTGCCTTATGGATGGCATCGCTCGAGTTGATACCTCGCGCTGTGTTGGTTGCGGACTTTGTAAAAAAGCCTGCCCCAAGCATATTATTTCGATGCTTCCGCAGGATGCTGCTGTAGCTGTTATGTGTAGCAATAAGCAGAAGGGCGCAGATGCCCGCAAGGCTTGCAAAAATGCCTGCATCGGCTGCAAAAAATGCGAAAAGGCTTGCCCCGAGGACGCTATCACCGTTACCGATAATCTCGCCCGCGTTGATTATTCTAAATGCTCGGGCTGCCGCGCCTGCGTTTCGGAATGTCCGACCGGTTGCTTGAAGTCGGTTTGCTTCCCCGACCTTACGGAAGAAATTTACTAATATGTCGGAGAAAAATGCAAAGAGATCCGTTCGCAATGATATAATCTTAATTGCCGCGATAGTTTTTATAGCAGTTATAGGCATTATATACCTGTTCTGCTTTAGACCATCGGGCAACTATGTTGAGGTTACTGTTGACGGAAAGCTCTATGGGACCTATTCCCTTTCGGAGAATAGAACCGAAAACATTATTTCGGAATACAATAACGGACATAATACCCTTGTTATAAAGGATGGCAAGGCAGAGGTGACAAGAGCCTCCTGCCCCGATGGTATTTGCGCGGCGCATAGCCCGATATACCGTGATGGCGAAAGCATCGTTTGCCTGCCTAACCGAGTTGTTATAACCGTTATATCAAAAGAGCCGAGCGATGCTCCCGATATGATTTCCTGAGGAGGCTTATTATGAAGCGAAACACACGGACAATTGCCCTCTTAGGATTATGCACCGCTTTTGCGCTCATTCTCGCTTATATCGAGGCTATTCTGCCGCCGATTTTCTCGGGCATCCCCGGTATAAAGCTTGGTCTGCCAAACATAATAATAATATTTCTGCTTTATCGCAAAAATGCCTATGCCGCAATCGCGGTTTCGCTTGTTCGAATCGCGCTGGTTGCTCTGCTTTTTGGCAACGCAATGTCGCTTATCTATAGTCTTTGCGGTGGTGTGCTGAGTATTGTTGTTATGATTTTGCTGAGAAAACTAAAGCTTTTCTCGGCGGTTGGAGTTAGTGTTGCGGGCGCAGTTTTCCATAATATCGGTCAGATTTTGGCCGCTATGGTTCTGCTTGAAACAACCGAGCTTGCATATTATTTAGCCGTTCTGCTCATAAGCGGAACCCTTGCAGGAATCTTTATCGGACTGTGCGGTGCCGCACTTATACGAAAGGTTCCGAAGAGCGCCTTTTAGGTATTAAAAACATTGACTTTTCGATGTTTATATAGTAAAATCATTAAGCAAAAAAATTATAGGAGGACACTAGCATGAAAAGAGTTATTACCCTTTGCCTTTGTTTTGCTTTATTAGCAACAATGGCCGGCATCTTTGGCGGATGCGGTGATTCCGCTGAAGCTACTTTAAAGTTTGGTGCAGGAGTTTATGTTAGCGAAGCTACCGCTACCGATGCAACCGTTGATAAGGACGGTTCCGGTAAGGTTGATGTAACAGTTGCTGCTGTTACCCTTAATGCAGACGGCAAAATCGCTGCTTGCGCACTCGACACCATGAGCAACACCGTTGCCTTCACTAAGGACGGCAAGGCCGTTGCAAACGCAGAATTCAAGACTAAATACGAGCTTGGCGACAACTACAACATGGTTGCCTATGGACAGGCTACCGCAGAATGGTATAAGCAGGCTGATGCTTTTGAGGCATTTGTTGTTGGCAAGACCATCGATGAGGTTAAGGCTTTAGTTGCCGAGGGCAACAAGGGCAACGCCGATGTTATCGCAGCAGGCTGCACCATCATGATTCATGAGTTCGTTGGTGCTATCGAGAAGGCTTGCGCCGCTGCTGCCGATTCCGCCGCTACCGCTTCTAACACCTTAAAGGTTACCATCGCTACCGAGCAGACCTGCTCTGATGCTACCATCGATAAGGCCGGCAGCAATAAGGTTGCTGTTTATACCTTCGCTGCTGCTATCGATGCAAACGGCAAGGTTGTTGTAGCTGCAAGCGACTGCGCTGAGGTTGATTTCACCTTCACTACCGCAGGTAAGTCGACCCTCGCAAACAACACTGTTGTTACCAAGAAGGAAAAGGGCGACAACTACGGCATGGTTGCTTACGGCAATGCTGCTAAAGAGTGGTATGCTCAGGCTGCTGCTTTCGATGCTGCTTGCGTTGGCAAGACCGGCGCCGAAATCGCAGGCTTACAGGCCGCTGACGGCAAGGGTGTTGCTGATCTTCAGGCTGCAGGCTGCACAATCTATATAACCGGCTTTGTTAAGGCTGCTGCAAAGATTGGCTAATTAAAAACTAAAAACTTTTAAAAGCGGGAGTTTCATTACTCCCGTTTTTGTTATCTGTTAAAATATGAAAAAAAGAATTTACTGCGGTCTGCTTGCGCTTTGCCTCTGCCTTTCGCTATTGGCTACCGCCTGCTCGCCGCAAAAGATAAAACAAAAATATACCGCCAATTCTTTTAAATATTTTGATACAGTTTCGATTGTTACGGGCTATGCCGAATCCGAAGAGGAGTTTAATTCGGTTGTTGATAAGATT
>JAZOXC010000164.1:0-1792 GCA_045659535.1 Acutalibacteraceae bacterium | reverse complement strand
AAAGCCACGGTAACGCTGTCGCGTACCGTGGCTTTTTAACACATTAGGTCGCAAAAATTTGCTTTTTTAGGCGAATTATCCCTAATCGCAGCCGCCCTTGGGAGGGGTTTGTTTTATTAAAATATTGCAAACAAAGGTAATTTTTGATATAATCTTTTTAGCTTGAAATTAAGGAGAATGAAAGTGTCTTTTCCGCTTGATAAAATAAGAAATTTTTGTATCGTTGCGCATATCGACCATGGAAAATCAACCTTGGCCGACCGCCTTCTCGAATTAACCGAATCGGTTGCTGCCCGCGATATGGAGGACCAGATTCTTGATAGCATGGACCTCGAGCGCGAGCGCGGAATAACCATAAAGGCGCACGCCGTTACCCTTTACTATAACGCAAAGGATGGCGAGCAATACGAGCTTAATTTAATAGACACCCCGGGACACGTTGACTTTAACTATGAGGTTTCGCGAAGCCTTGCCGCCTGCGAGGGTGCGGTGCTTGTTGTTGATGCATCGCAGGGAATCGAGGCGCAAACCTTGGCTAACACCTATCTTGCGGTTGACCATGGTCTCGAGCTTTTGCCGGTTATTAATAAAATCGACCTCCCCTCGGCCGACCCCGACCGAATTGTTGGCGAAATCGAGGATATCATCGGCATTCCCGCCGAGGATGCGCCCCGCGTTTCGGCCAAGAGCGGTATCAACATCGGCGAGGTTTTAGAGCGAATCGTTACCGATATTCCCGCTCCGCAGGGCGATAGAACAGCCCCGCTAAAGGCGCTTATTTTCGATTCTTATTATGATCCCTATCGCGGAGTTATTGTTTATTTCCGCGTTGTTGAGGGAACCCTTCGCTCGGGCGATACCGTTCGCCTTATGAATACGGGCGCCGAATATCTAACCGTTGAAATCGGTCGCAAGCATGCCCAAACTTTAGAGCCCTGCGAATATTTGGAGGCGGGCGAGGTTGGCTATCTTGCTGCCGCCATTAAAACCGTTAGCGATGCCCGCGTTGGCGATACCATAACCTTGGCTTCGGCTCCCGCCGATGCGCCGCTTGAGGGCTACCGCCAGGTAAACCCGGTTGTTTTCTGCGGAATTTATCCCGCCGATGGCGCAAAATATACCGACCTACGCGAGGCGCTTGAAAAGCTTCAACTCAACGATGCTTCGCTCCTTTTCGAGCCCGAAACCTCGGGCGCGCTCGGATTTGGTTTCCGCTGCGGATTTTTAGGCCTTCTCCACATGGAGATTATCCAAGAGCGCCTCGAGCGCGAATACAACCTCGACCTTGTAACAACCGCACCGAGCGTTGTTTATAAATTCGAGCTAACAAACGGCGAGATGATTGAGGTTGATAACCCAACCAATTATCCCGACCCCGCAACCATCGCGCGAAGCCTTGAGCCGATTGCCGATGTTCATATCTATAGCCCGAGCGAATATGTTGGAACCATAATGGAGCTCTGTCAAGAGCGCCGCGGCGACTATAAGGATATGCAGTATATGGGCGACCGCGTTGATATCCATTATGAGATGCCGATGGGCGATATAATCTATGATTTCTTCGATGCGCTCAAGTCTCGCACCCGCGGATATGCGAGCTATGATTATGAGCCGAAGGGCTATAAGGAATCAAAACTCGTTAAGCTCGATGTTATGCTTGCGGGCGATGTTGTTGATGCGCTTTCGTTCATCGTTTTCACCGATAATGCCTATGCCCGCGCCCGCCGAATCGCCGAAAAGCTAAAGGAATATATTCCGCGCCAGCTTTTCGAGGTTCCCGTTCAGGTTGCGG
>JAZOXC010000163.1:0-7436 GCA_045659535.1 Acutalibacteraceae bacterium | reverse complement strand
CTTATCGGCAACCGCCTTTTCGAGCATATCAATAAACTCATCCTGAAGAACCCAAGAATCAACAACCGCTGCGGGGTCGTGTGTTCCAACGGTTCCATCGGTAATAAGCGATTTCCATGCAGCCTGCTCCTTTGATAGGCGACCGAAATCAAGATGCTCGGAGAGGGGAGAAGACCCCTTTTCTTTGCGAAGAAGATTTTCGAGCTGACCCCATGCAGAGCCGTTATGATGGCGCTCATCAGCAGCCTTTAAAACGAAATCATTTTTGGTATCAATGAGCTCTTCTTCTAATTTCTCGATGCTAACGAGGGCAGAAAGTCGCTTTTCAACCTCGCTTTGAGCGATTTCATATTTGCCGTGAACCTTTACCGGTTTGCACTCAACGGGACCATAAACTTCAACCCATTCCCAAGCGGTATTGGGAGGCATGGGAATATGCTCATACTGCGAGCGAGCAAGACCAGCCTGAATCTCAACATATCCGCCCTTGCCGGGATCGGATAGGAAATCCTCCCAGTGCTTTGCACCTTGACCTTGACCCCAAACAAACAGCTTTCTGCCCTTTAGGCGAGAGGTTGATGTTTGGAGCAGGCCATAGCCGTTTTTATCAACATAGGCGATATAGCGCGGCTTTTTATCATCGGTGCGATAGAAATAATCGCGGCTGCGGTCGGCGGTATTGGTGGGATATGTTGCATCAAAGCCATCGCAAAATGGGATGGGGAGCTTCATAACAACGCGGTCACCATCGATTATCTCGCTGGTATAAGCGCATTTTGCCGAGGTTATAACGCGGTTTGCGGGATCTTCAACTACTGCTATATTGCTCCACCAATACATAGGAACAACGGTGTTGTTTGCGTTAACAATGCGCATTCTGCAATGCAGGAATTTAGACTTTTCAGGGATATAGAAATCCATCTGATAGGTAACTTTTCTAATGCGCTCGTATTCATACATACGAAGGATAGGTGTGCCATCAGCTGCCTTGAGCGAAACGGTATGAAGTGTGGAACAGGTAAAGGGAGTATGTCCAACCATACCAATATTCCATTCAACACCACCGCTTGTCCAAGCGTTGCGAAGTGCTAAGTTGCAGGGTTGAATAACAGGGTTTTTGAAGAGAAGCTCGCGATTTTTGCGCTTATCAATTAGCGATAAAAGCTTTCCGCCAAGTGTTGGAGCAAAGGTTGCCTTAATATTCTCGTTTTCGAGAATAGCAACAGGAAGCTCCTTTTCTTTACGAGTACGGGTGTATAAATCCTGCATTCTATAGGGGAAAATATCGCGAACATTGCCATAGCCAACAAAGAGCTCATCGTTTTCATCGAGCTCCGAGCGGTTTCCGATCGGTTTTTCACCAATTTTATTAATAGAGGGCAGACTGCTCTCTTTAGAATAATCGGCAATGGGGAAAACTTCATTTCCAAAGGTTAAAGTACTTAGCATAGGACACCTCTATACTTTGTTGAATTTTGGTATTTTAACAATGATGGCAAGCAGAACAGTAATTGCAAGACCTATTCCAAGCCATGTTGTAAACATTAGGCTGAAATCTCCACCTTTTAGCGTTGCACCGTAGAAAGCAGAACCGATACCGGCGCCCATGTATGTAGCGAAGTCCATTATGCCGGTAACCGAGGGAACATTTCCGCTCGCCGCAAATTTAAGCGGGAACATTGAAAGCAACGAAGTGTTGATAACATTGATGGCTGCGTTTGTTATACAAAGACAAAGCGATGCAATGATGATATTATCCACTCCTAAAACGAGGGGTATCATCGATATAAAACAGAAGGCCGAAGCAACAATTGAAACTGCGTTTTCTCTTCTGCGGAAAACACCATAGAGGTAAGGGTAGAGAAGGCGACCTATCATTCCGATAACGGGGATGATATATAGGAACATCTGCATTTGCGAGGTATTGAAATTATAGGTGGCTTTGAAAAATTTGGGAGCCCATGAGGAAATATTATCCTTAATAATTCCGTGAAGAATTGCAGGTAATAGCATTATATAAACTCCGGGAATACGGAGCATTTTGTGCATAGGGATATGCGCGTTCTTTTCGGCTTTCTCAAAAGTCATTTTTTCGGTGAATGTTAAAAGCGGCAAGAATGCAAGCGAGATTGAGAGAATGGCGGGGATTAAGAAAGCAGAGCCGACTCCAAAGGTTGTTGTTGCAAAGGTTGCAATCAGAAGACCTAAAACACTACCAACAGCAACCGAAGAAACAAGCACCGAAACGCTGGTTACTCTCTTATCGGGAGGAGATATGTAGGAAATATAGGAAAGCAGTGAGCCCCAAAGCATACTTTGTGCATAACCGTTTACCGACCATAGCGCAATAAAGAGCGGAAAGCTCGGCAGGAAGGAAAGACCAAGGTTTGCAAGACCCGAAAGAGTTAAACCGATATAAAGCATAAATCGGGGATGAACTCTATCGCCTATGAGTCCGTTTATTAAGCGGCCGCAGGCAAAGCATATAAGAAAAGCGCTGCCGATATAACCATACTGCGCATCGGTTATAACATGACCAAGTTCGGTAGAGGCGATTGAAAGATTTAATCGCGCAACATATACCAAACAGTAGGATACATATCCTATCAAAAATAGGATATAAAAGTTTTTGATTTTTTTCATTATTACACCTTCTATTTCAACAAGGGAAATATATCACATAAGGGTATAAAAGTCAATTATCGACAAGAAATTATTTAATAATATTTTATCAAATAAACATAAAATATGTATCCCAGCAGGGAATGCAGGGAAAACGGCGGATGTAAACCTTGTAGTCGCTTCTCAGAGATAATATTTTTTTAGGAATCGATATTAAATCTTCGCTTCGGTGGTATGCAGAAATCAGAAGAGCGGGTTTGCGATCTTTTATTGTTTGCTCGCCACCGATAATACCGTTTAATTCTTCGCCTTCGATATCGAATTTTATAAAATCGGGCGCGCCATAGCGCTTTGACAATTCATCGATTGTGATGCAGGGCGTTATATGATTGCCGCTATGGGCTTTTTGGTTTCTTCCGCCCTCGTTATCAAAGAAAATGTTACCGTTCAGATAGCTGATTGCGGCATTAACAGAAATGATATTGCGCTGTTTTTCGCAAAAATCGGTTAGCCTGCTATAATTTTTAAAACTCGGTTCTACCGCTATGATTTTTTCATAATTGGGCCAGAGCGCAGAGAACTTTTCGGCGGTATCTCCAATAAAAGCTCCGAGATCAAAGATGGTTGCGTTTTCGGAGATAGCGAATAGCTCTCGAATTGTCCGTTCTTCATCATCTTCGGTGGAAAATAGGGTATCGGGATTTCCGCTTAGCTTGAATTTTACTATATTTTCAAAAACCTCTCGCGAGCGAGTGTCGGAAAGAGAGTTATAAACCTCGAGTAATTCGTTTTTATGTACCGAAACAAAATTTGCATCAAAGAATGTTTTTCCGTAAACCGGTGCATCGGCGATATAAAGCTCTTGCTCAGCTGCAATCTCTTTGATTCTGTTTCTAATTTCGGGCAGAGGGCTTCCAAAAGCGGTAACAACAATGAATTCCTTATGTTCTTTTTTTATATCACTATATGTTCTAACCTTGAATTCGTGAAAAGTTTGACCGCGAACAAAATCATCGCTTGCGAAAACTCCCGAAATCTCGGCTCCGCAGGAACTTAGCTTTTCAATAACAAGATCGGCGCCGTTGCCCATACCATAAATAAAAATCGGCTTTTTGGTAGCTTTTAATTTTTGCCATAAATCGGTCATTTCGCATCCCTCCATTCAATGATAGATTATAATATAAATGACTGAAAAAAGGAAGAGAATATTTATATGAAAATATTTTTTCTCAAGTATGGTTGTGCTGATTGAAAAATAGCTATAAATATTGTTTGACAAATCGCCTCTGTAATGTTAAAAATAAGGTAATAAGTCTTTTAGGAGATGGTATCATGTATAAAATTGGTATGTCGAGTTGTGCTCGTTTTCCGATAACCGTTGAGAGCCTTTCGGAACTTAAGGCGGCCGGCATTAGTGCTATCGAGTATTCGGGTGCATCTAACATTGATGATTTTGATTTTCCGAATGTGCGCAAGGTTTGCGACGAGGTTGGAATGACACTTTGGTCGCTCCATTCTCATATGCGCCCCGATTTTGATATTTCTTCGCTCGAAAAGGATAGTAATGATGCTGCAATTAAGGAGCTTTCGGAACTTATTAACCGCGCATCTGCCGTTGGTATTGATAAGGTTGTTGTTCATCCTACCCATACTCACGAGCCATTTGATCAGTCAACCCGCAGCGAAAAGGTTAAGCATTCAATGCATTGTCTCGATATTCTCGCCGAATATGCTCATAAAAAAGGTATGTTTATTGCGCTCGAGAATCTTCCGAGAACCTGCCTTGGAAATACAATTGAGGAGCATTTAACCATGCTCTCGGCTAATGATAAGCTTCGTGTTTGCCTCGATTTTAACCATTCGTTAATTGATGATACTGCAGATTTTATAAGAGCGGTTGGCGATAAGATTATAACTGTTCATGTTTCTGACCGTGATAACATTAACGAGCGCCATTGGTTGCCCGGTGAGGGTGTGCTCGATTGGAAGGCGAATATAGATGCTCTTGAAGAGGTTGGTTATAAGGGTGTTTGGATGTATGAGATGGGTCTTGATTGCCCGATAACCATTGAGCGCAGAGAACTTACATATAAAGATTTTGTTGATAACGCTAATGCCATTTTTGCCCGCAAACCGCTAACCTCTATCGGAACTCCTAAGCCGAATTTAGGTCTTTGGGGTCCTAATCCCAACTAATCTTAAAGGACACACAGAAACCTGTGTGTCCTTTTTTTATAGCGAGTATTCGCCGAAGGCTTTGTAGAAATCGGCAAACTTGCCATCGGCTTCGGTGGGGCCTTTGCGCGGTTCTAAAATGGCGAAAACGAGCAAACGGAATTTTCCGGCAAATTCTTGTTCTTCGAAAACAGAGCGGAATAGTCTTACTACCTCGGGTATCGGCAGTCTATAAACACCGCAACCGAATGCGCCGAGTATCAGCGAGTCCTTGCCGTGCTCGATGCCCATGCGAAGGATGGTTCGGATCTTATTAAGCATGATGCTCTCACCCTCGGGTGTGAAGCCGCCATCGGCAGCGCGATAGCTAACCTCGTTGATGTCCGAGAATTCGCCGCGACCATTGAAGCTCAGCGCAGCAACCGATATGACATCGCATCGGAACGGTTTTTCTCTTAATGAGAAAAACTTAGACTTGCCGTTTCTAAAGAATGTAACATTCGGTGTGTAGATGCCGCCAAAGTTTCGGTCGAAGGGGTAGCCGATTTTCCTTTGCGGAACGCCGCTATTTCGCGCGCATTTGAGCTTTTGTTGGTTCGCAAATTGATATAAAGAAAGGCTGAGGTTCGAGCTGCAGCAGAGCGATTCTTCCTGTGCTGTAGAGCCTTGGTCGTATTTTCCGCCGGGGCGCTTTGCCGAGGCTAAATTAAGAATTGCGGGGTTATAACCCAGAGATAAAAGGTGTTCAGCCAAATCAACGCAATCGATGTTTATGCATCCCGTTTCGGTTGTGGGATATTTTTCCCCAATAGCGCTAACATCATAGGGTAGGGAATAGTGCTTGGTATCATCGAGAAAGCGGTTAAAATCGCCAAAATCGATGTTTTCGGAGCCGTTTTGCCAATTAGCGAATAGCTTGGCATTGTCGATATAAATTTCTTTTCGGGCCATAACTTCGCCGAATCGGCTGCTCTGCATAATAAGCTTCATTCGATCGGCGAAATCGATGTTAAAATCAGATGGGTTATGTGATGATAGCGTTTCTGCGGCGGCGGTAGGAATTAGATTCGAATAATCGGCGCCCGAATAAAAGTGTTTGCGAACCATGGTAGAACTGATTTCTGCCTCTGCTTGAAGCGGCGGTAGGAATGTGAAAGCGGATTTATGTTCCGAAAGCAGGGGAGTTCGCTCGAATAATGAATCGATATCGATATCATTGCGCTTGAAAACTGCAAAGCGAGTATACTCAATATAGTCGTTCGCATCTCGAAGCTTGGGTATGCTGCGAAGCTTGTCGGCGCCCTGGATTTCGTATATTTCGGCGCCCGGGTATTCGCTTTGGATCTTGCAGAGAGTCTTGTATCTTCGGGGGCTGATTCCGCCCATCTCGAACCCCCAAAACGCGAGCTTATCGTGGCCTTCGCAGACCTTGGTAATAATGTTCTCGCGCTCCTGCTCGGTTAGATAAAACGGATCGTTTATCTTAACAGTTTTACGGCGAAGGTATTTACCGTTTGTTGCAACGAATAGGCCTAAATCTGCTCCGAGCTGCATGGCCGCAGTTTCCATCATGGTGATATGCGCGTTGGTCATAGGATTAAATGAGCCAAAAAGTACAGCGATTTTCATAATTAAGTATCCCCCTATATGGTCTTTTTTAGCGGCAAAGCTTGCTGCTCGTCCGCTGACATATATTATAATAGCATGCGTTGCGGGACAAAATTGGTACACAAGACATTAAAAAATCACGATGGCCAAAATTGGAACCATCGTGATTTTGCAATACTTTTATTGATAACGAATGATTAAGTATCACATGCATAGAAATATAGCGTATTTGTATCTAAATCATATGCTGCGATTGAAAAATTATACGAGTGCCGATTGAATATATTGGTATCGTCAGAAGGATCAACAGATTCCGAATGTCGATCCGCAAATTTATAAACACCATTGTTAATAACCGGCCAATGCGCTTCTTCGGCTAGCCCGAATGTATAGAATTCATCGGTCTCGCCGCCATACATGAGAGTCTGCAGGTTTTCGGAAAGAGGAAGAGGTTTCCAATCTTTAATAAGCTCTTTTGCTTTTTCTGTATTTTCTGAACAATCTAATATTAAACGATAAGAGCCATCACCATGAAATCCGCCATGAGTGTCGTTTTCTTCAATTACAATAAAGTTATCAGGATTAAATCCAAAGCACACCAACTCTATGCTATGCCTATAAACACAAGATGAAAAAACAAGGCAGAGAGTGATGGCAAAAATAGTTATCCGAGTATATCTCACAACAAGCAACTCCTTTGTTGTATTAATTAGTTAAATTATATCATAAGGCTTATCAAAAATCTATAGTGCAAGCTTAACGGATGTTTATTTGGAAAGAGAATCGGCTGCAATCATTTTTGTATCCAAGGGGGGACATGTTATATCGACCTATGCGAATTCCAAATGTGCCGAGTTTCTGTTTTAGTGTATAATTCTTGCCTATATTTACTATAACATGCGAGCGGATTGGTTAGCAAGAAAAAAAGAACGAAGCTATGAAAAGTATCATAGCTTCGTTTATATGGCATATACTACGCAATTTGATACAATGCAACGCAATAGCGCCGAGCGTTGCATTCGTTAAACGGC
>JAZOXC010000162.1:0-6893 GCA_045659535.1 Acutalibacteraceae bacterium | reverse complement strand
CAGGAAAAGGTTTTTCTCGACCGCGAGCCGAACGCACCCGAAATTAAGAATATGACCGCTTTGGGCGGCGATATTCTCGCATATCAGGTTGCTTACACCAAAACCGTTTGCGATACTATTCATCTTCTTTCTGAACGCTGCGGTTTCAAGGTTCGAGTTCGTTCTCCGCTTAAAAAATACATAAAGCTCAGCGCGGTTGGTAATGTTCCTTCCGAAAGACCGACCTTTGTTACCACCATGTTCCCTCTTGACGATTATTATGAGAGAACCAATATCGGTCTTTATCCCGATCCGCTTTTTGATATTCCCGGAAACCGCCTTTATTCGGCAACCGATCTTTGGCGTTCGCTTTTTGTTACCATTCGTTTGCCCGAGGATATCCCCGCAGGCGAGTACCCTGTTGATTTATGCTTTGAAATCAACGATCCTCAATGGAATGATGAATGCCTTGTTCGCTTTAAAAACGGCAAAAAGGGTATCACCCTCCATATGACCGTTAAGGTTATCGGCGCTTCCCTTCCCAAGACCGATTTCCTTTTCTCGCAATGGTTCCATACCGACTGCATCGCTTCCTACTATGGCGTTAAGATGTTCTCGCCCCGCCATTGGAAGCTTATTGAGCAGTTTGTTAATACCGCCGTTGCCAACGGAATCAACACAATTTTAACCCCCATCTTTACTCCCCCGCTCGATACCTTTGTTGGTCATGAGCGCCCGACCGTTCAGCTAATTGATATTGAGCAGAATGGCGATAAATACACCTTTGGCTTTGAAAAGTTCGACCGTTGGGTTGCTCTTTGCCAGAAATGCGGCATCAAGAGCTTTGAGATGGCTCACCTGTTCACACAATGGGGCGCCGAAAAGACCCCCAAGATTGTTGCCCGCGTTGATGGCAAGAAAAAGCGCATTTTTGGTTGGGATGTTGCATCGGATTCGAAGGAATACTTCAATTTCCTTTCGCAGTTCCTCCCCGCCCTTATCGAGCGCATTGAATTCCTCGGAATTAAGGATAATGTTTTATTCCATATTTCCGATGAACCCAACCCCGACCATCTTGAGCACTACAAGAAGCTCTATCGCTTTGTTAAGCCGCTTCTTAAGGATTTCACCATCATCGATGCTCTTTCGAGCTATGATTTCTACAGCACCGGTTCGGTTGATGCTCCTATCGTTTCCATCAACCACATTAAACCCTTCCTTGAAAATAAGGTTTCTCCCCTATTTGGGTACTACTGCTGTGGTCAGACCTATAAGGTAAGCAACCGCTTTATGGCTATGCCTACCTCCCGCGAGCGCATTATCTCGTCCCAGCTCTTTAAATATAACCTTACCGGCTTCTTACCCTGGGGCTATAACTTCTATTACAGCAAGGGCAGCGAGCATCTTCTCAACCCCTTCCTTGTTACCGATTGCGTTAGCTCCTTCCCCTCGGGCGATGCCTTCTCGGTTTATCCGGGCAGAAATGGTCCGATTGAATCCATCCGTCTCGTTATTTTTGCTATGGCTCTTTGCGATTTACGCGCAATGAGACTGCTTGAGAGCAAGATTGGACACGACAAGGTTGTTGCCATTATCGAGGAAATTGCGGGTCAGGAGATTACCTTTGATGAATATCCCCACTCCGCAGAGTTTATGCTCAAGGTTCGCGAGCGCATAAACGAAGAAATTGAAAAGGTGATATAATGCGTTCTGTTATCGGAATTGATATGGGCGGCACCAAATGTGCCGTAATTCACGGAAAAATAGGCCCCGAAGGCATTGAAATTGCAAAGAAGATAAAGTTCTCGACCGGAATTGATATGCCTCCTGCGGAGGTTATAGAGAAAATTATCGCCGCCATCAAGGAAATTGGTGCCGATGCAGAGGCTATCGGTATTTCCTGCGGTGGTCCGCTTGATTCTAAAAGCGGCACTATTCTCTGCCCGCCCAACCTTCCCCTTTGGGACAATATTCCTATCTGCGATATACTCGCAAAGGAATTTGGTATTCCCGCATATCTGCAAAACGATGCCGATGCTTGCGCTCTTGCCGAATGGCAGTTTGGCGCGGGACAAGGCTCGGATAATATGATTTTCATGACCTTTGGAACCGGTCTTGGCGCAGGACTTATTCTTGGCGGTCGCCTTTATACCGGCAAAAACGGTATGGCGGGTGAGCTTGGACACATAAGACTCACCGAGTTTGGTCCTTCGGGTTATGGAAAGAGCGGCTCTTTCGAGGGCTTCTGCAGCGGCAGAGGAATTGCTCAAATAGGATACACAATGGGTATGGAGGCTTTCCAGCAAGGCAAAAAGCCCGCATACTTTGATCCCGATGATATAACCACCTGCACCGCAAAGACTATTGCCGATGCCGCCGATGCAGGCGACCCTACCGCACTTGCAGTTTATGCTAAATGCGGCGAGTTTTTAGGAAAGGGACTTTCGGTTGTTATCGATATTCTCAATCCCGAAAAAATCGTTATTGGCAGCATTTTTGCCCGCTCGCAGGAACTTATTTGGCCTGCCGCCAAAGAGGTTATAGAGCGCGAAACTCTCGCCCGCTCTCGCGAGGTTTGCGAGGTTGTTCCCGCCGGTCTTGGCGAAAAGATTGGTGATTTTGCAGCCGTTGCAGTTGCAGTTTATAACAGCAAGAACTAAAGCTTTTAGAACCTATAAAGGAGAAAATAAAGTGCTTAACGAACTCATTGAAAGATATCCCTGCCTTTCGGTTTGCCGCGAGCAGATTGAGGCAGCTAACAACACCATTATCGACACCTACGAATACGGCGGCAAGCTTATGGTTTGCGGAAACGGCGGAAGCTGCGCCGATTCGGAGCACATTGTTGGCGAGCTTATGAAGGGCTTTTTAAGCCTTCGCCCGCTCGATGAGGATTATAAGGCAGAGCTTAAGGCTGCCAACCCCGAGCTTGATGATGATATGCTCGGTAAGCTTCAGGGTGCTATGCCCGCTATTGCTCTCACCGGTCATACAGGTCTTACCACCGCTTATTCCAACGATGTTGATCCCTCGCTCATCTTTGCACAGCAGCTTTTCGGTCTTGGAAACTGCGGAGATGTTTTTGTTGGTCTTACAACCTCGGGCAACTCCAAGAATGTTATCAAGGCTGCTCAGCTCGCTAAGGCTCTCGGCATCACTGTTATTGGTCTTACCGGTGCTATGGGCGGCAAGATGAAGGAAATCGCCGATGTTTGCATCTGCGTTCCCGAAACCGAAACCTTTAAGGTGCAGGAGCTTCACCTCCCCGTTTACCACTACCTTTGCGCAAGCGCAGAAAAACATTTCTTTGGTTAATCGAGGTTTTTTATGAACTTTTTAGAAATTGCAAGGATGAGACAATCCTGCCGTAAATACGATCCCACTCGCGAGGTAGAGAAGGAAAAGATTGATGCCATTCTTGAGGCGGCAAGACTCTCCCCCTCTGCCTGCAACTGTCAACCCTATCACATAACGGTTTGCAGAGGCGAAAAGGCCAAGGCTGTTGCCAAAACAACAATGCAGATGGGTCTTAATTCTTTTGCTCCCGATGCACCTGTTATGCTTGTTATTTCGGAAAAACCATATTCCAAAATGGCTGCTATGGGCGCAAAGCTAAAGCATAACGATTACCGCTCGATCGATATTGGCATTCTTTCGGCCTATATTACCGCTGAGGCGACTGTTCAGGGTTTAGGCACATGTATCATCGGATGGCTCGATGATAAGCCCATACGCAAAATTTGCGAGCTTGACGGTGCCGTTCGTTTGGTTATAACGGTTGGCTACCCCTCTGCCGATGACAAGCTTCGCAATAAAAAGCGCAAGGAAATGACCGATCTCGTTAACGAGGTTGAATAAGAATAAAAAAAGAACTGTGATTTCTCACAGTTCTTTTTCTTTTTATTTATCAAGCCAAATGGGGTTGCCTACTGCTACGCGGTAGCCATGGGTAATATCAAACATTTCGGCACGATAGAATTTGCGGTTTTTAACCTTGAGGGCAATTTTTTGGGTATTAACGCCATTATATATCGAGCTATATACCAAGCCTTCATCCGAATAGATGCGAAGCTCATATGCAGTATTCTCCTGCCAACGAGGTTTGAAGAAATCTGCAACCTTGAGGGTTAGAACCATGCCGTCCTTATACTCGATTTCGCTTCCCATCGGATTGCCATCAATAAGCATCTGCATTCCAACAGCACCAACAGTATAGTCGCCCGAGCGCATCTGCTCGAAGAATGCGGTATCCTTACGCTCCTTGGTATAGAAGGTTGAAACAACCTGATTGCTCGGTCTTCTATGGGTATCCGAACCGCCTGCAGTATAGACATGCTTGCCGAGGGCTAAAAGGTCGGTCCAGAGCTTATAGTTTTTGAAGCTGAAGTTACTCTCGAACTTTTCGTATAGAGTTTCTAGGAACATATGCTCGCCATAGTAGAAATCGAGCGGATCGGTTGAGGACATCATAGTCTTGGGATGGGGATGAACAAACATACCGCCCATATCCTGGATAAATTTCACAAGTTCCATGAAGCGCTCTTTCGGGAAGCCGGGATATTTATGCGAGCCGGTTAGCTCATCGCCGCGGAACTCGAACTCGGGGAAGTTTGCAAACACCATTGCTAGACCGTATTTATGCGGAACGAGCATATTATAGTGGATGTGGTCGTAGCCCGGTGCGGCCGCATTAAGACCATAGATGGTTGCGCTCGGCTCATTACCCATAAGGAAACGCTCGTTATTCCACTCGGGAAGGAAGAAGCCGCGCATCTGGCGATGGTCAACTATTATGGCAAAGTCGATGCCGATTCGGTCCATCTCATCGGGCCAATCGGACATAGGATAAGAGCCATCACTTGTTCCGCCGCACTTGGTATGAACATGCTGGTCGCCATAATAGGCCTTTCTATCCTTATAATAATCCTCGAGAGCCGAGAAATCGGCATCGGCTACTATTTCGTGAACATCTTCGCCGTTGGTAACATCGGCGGAAGTATCGATATAATCGGGAGCATTGTTTGGCGGAAGCGGAATAGCCTCCATACCCTGCGAGAAGCCCTCGAAGGTGCAGTTTTCGAGCTCAACACCATCGGCATAGCCGACAACAGCAACCGCTGCGGCGCTGTTGCCGCGGGTATCGGCAATAAGGCAATCCTTTATCTTTATGGTATGCTTATCACTCATAAAGTAGGGGTTGATAACAGGGTCGCCCTCGCGGGAGGCATTAACAAAGGTAGAATTCTCGATGGTTATATCGAGTTTGTTTTCGCTTCCCTTGGTGCTGAAGGAGATACCGTTCTCGCCTGTGCATTCCGAAACATAGCAGTTTTTAACTACAATCTCGGTAGTATCGAACTGCGAGCAGTTTGAATAGCTGCTTGTTAGGTTAGTGAAGCCAAAAAGCTGACCCGAACCCGAGAAGCAAACATTATCGAGAACGGCCTTATGGGCATTTATAAGGGCAAAGCTGCCGCCGTAATCGAGGTCGGGGAAATCGATGATACGAACATTCCGGATAAGAATATCGCGGTCGAGTTCGCTACCTTCGGCCACGGGAACAAAGTTATACTGGTTATGCTCCCAGCCGCAACGGCCTGTATGTATGATATTTTTGCTCTCGAAACGGAACTTTTTGCCGTTTGCGCGAGCATCCTTGAAGCGAACACCTGCAGATAGGAAGCCATCCATTATAAAACATTCGCAATCGTTACCCTCAAGCGAGATGTTTCCATACCAATAATGACCAACGAGGATACTCTCGCCTTCCCCACGCTCGGGGTTTTCTATCGGTAAATCGATGCGGTTTTCGGCAAGAAGATTAGGAGAAATGCCCGCCTTTTCGCCAAGGAGGACAACCGATTTCATAATTTTAACGCGGTTGAACACCTCGATATTATGCTTACCCTCGGAGAAAAGGATAACGGGAGCGGGAAAGTTATCATAAGGCAGACCTGCGATAACCTCGCTCGGAGCGGATGAGGACTCGGCAGCGGCAACAGCATCATTTATTGTTGCAAAAAGGTTTTCGCCCTCTGCTACCTCAAAGGTTTCGCCACGGAAGGCGAAAGAATCTTTCGGGGCTTTTTCGAAATCGCTTTGAACAGCGAAATATCCCAAAGGCAGTTTTTTCATTAGAATTCCTCCTAATTTTTTGCTAATTTTATTATACCATTAAACACCAAAAAGTCCACAGTTTTTAATAAAAAAAGCACAGTTCAAAACTGTGCTTTTAGGGTGTTATTTATTCTTTTTGAGTTTGCCCAAAAGATAAAAGACTATCGCAAGGGCGATACCAACCGCTATAGCAACGATAAGATCGAACACTACGGTTAGGATAAGGGTTGCGAATGCGACAATTATGTTGCCGATTTTCTTTTCGCTTACTATCTTTTTGAGGTTTTTGATTTCGCTCATATTATAGGCTACCATAAAGAGGATCGCGGCTATTGTGGGCATTGGGATAAGTCCTGCCCAAGGCATGAGGAACAATAAAACCAAGAGAAGAACAACTGCATGAACCATACCTGCTATAGGGGTTCTGCCGCCGTTTTTGGCATTAGCAGCGGTTCGAGCTATTGCGCCCGTTGCGGGAATACCTCCAAACATTGCAGAGCCGATGTTTGCTACGCCCTGTGCCAATAGCTCGGCATTGGGCTTATGGCGAGAATCGATCATCTTATCGGCAACAACGCAGGATAAAAGCGATTCGATAGCCGCTAAAATGGCTATCATAAAGGCATCGGGCAGCAGCGCCATGATTTTATCGGTTGTTATCGATACGCTTTTTATGGGCGAAGTCGGCAGACCCATGGGAATTTCATAGAGTTCGCCAATAGTTTTAACTCCGCTATCGAAGGCGGGAATAAAATTAACGAGCAGCGCGCCTACGATTACCGCAATAAGCGAGGGCG
>JAZOXC010000161.1:0-8391 GCA_045659535.1 Acutalibacteraceae bacterium | reverse complement strand
ATTGTCTTCCTAAGACCGCTTGGCCTCCGACTTCAAAGAAAAGGTTTACATAATGTTGCACAAGCCACGCGGCTTTGTAACAACCCTTAATGATGAGCGCGACCGTAAATGCGTTGCCCAGCTTGTAGAGGATGTTGGAGTTCGCGTTTTCCCCGTTGGTCGCCTCGACCGCAACTCCGAGGGTCTTTTACTCATGACCAATGATGGCGAATTCTCGAATAAGCTAACCCATCCCTCGAGCTATGTTAATAAAACCTATCGCGTAACCGTTAAGGGCGAGGTTAAGGATGAAACCGTTGTAAAACTCGCAAGCGGAATCATGCTTGATGATCGCAAAACTCTGCCCTGCGATGTTCATGTTATTGATAGAAAACCCGATAGAACCGTTCTCATTTTCGTTATCCATGAGGGCAGAAACCGCCAGATTCGCCGCATGTGCGAGGCTGTGGGTCTCGAGGTTCTGCGCCTGAAGAGAACCGAGATAGCAGGTGTTAAACTCGGAATGCTCCCGCAGGGAAAATGGCGCCCCTTAAACGAAAAGGAAATGCGCCACCTAACCAATGTAACAACCGTTAAAAAGGATGAGGACGATGATTGAAATTAAGGTTTTAGAGGATAGAAGCAAGGTTTCAGAGCTTTTATCATCCATAGGTTTAGAGCCCTCGTTCGATATGGGCGTTATGGCGGCAATGGATAAGGATGAAGTTTTGGCGTTTTCGGTTTTTTCGCTATCGGGCGATAGCATGACCATCGAGCGCATCGTTCCCGAAACCGATATCCCGCTCGCCGATGGCATGATAAGAAGCACCATCCATGTTGCTCTGTCCCGCGGCAAAAACGAGGTTTTCTATGGCGAGGGTGTTAGCGAGAAACTGCTGAGTATCCTAAAATTCATCAAGGATGCCGATAGAAAACTCCTCGATTCGGACAAGCTTTTCCAAAGTTGTTGCGGATGCAAATAAAAATGCTTGCATTTTACCATCTTTTGTGATATTATCTTATTTGACTTAAAATGTTAATTAACTCTTGGAGGTTTTAATATGCAACCCATTCAGATCGTTTTAGGAGTAGCAATCCTCGTTGTTGCAGTTTTGCTTGTTTTCGTGGTTATCCTTCAGCAGAGCCAGAGAACCGGCCTTAACTCAACCATCGGCGGCGGAAACGAAACTTTCCTTTCAAAGAACAAATCTCGTTCCACCGATGCAAAACTTGCTCGTTTTACCAAAATCTTAACCGTTATGTTCTTCGTTTTGGTAATCCTTTCGAATCTCTTCGATGCAAGAGGCTAATTGAAAATTAAAAGACCGATGCAGTTGCATCGGTCTTTTTTTATCCCCGTTTTCATATAATTTCTAAAAAAAGGGAATGGAGCAGGGGAATGCAGGCGCTGAAAATTATATTACTTATAATAATGGTAATTTATATATTGGTTTACATAATGTTGATTTTATGTGGCCTAAAACCCATAAGAACCTTGGCGCTTTTCTCTCTGCTCGGAGTTTTATCTCTAACCGCAGTAAACCTAACAACCAAAATAACCGGGGTAGGAGTTCCGCTCAATCCTTGGACACTCTCGATCAGCGCGGCAGGGGGCATCCCCGCAACCATAGCCCTCCTTTTAATGCAAACCATTATGGGGCTGTAACTTTCCAAATAATTACAAACTTGTTGGTTGACATAACATCGCTATAATAGTATTATTAAATTGTAACTTTCGAGTTTGTGAGGTTTTAGAATATGAAAAATATATTTATAATAGCCTTAGCATTGTCATTATTTTTATGTGGTTGCGGAGCAACTAATGAAACCGCGGTCGAGTCATCCTCTATGGTCGAGGCATCCTCGCTTCCGGAAACCTCATCAAAAACCGAAACCGCTAATACCGATTATTCCGAAATCCTCGCAAGTTATAAGAAATTGGTGGAGTTCAGACTATCTTCGGATTTCGAGGAGTATTGGAATAATAATGCAGACCTCCCGGATTCGGTCGGTATTTTGAGGGAACTTTTAGAATATAGCAACGGATATGGCGGCATGACAGTTGAATTGCTTGGCTTTCCCTATGCCGAATCGATAAGCGATTTTGGTTATAAATTGGTCGATATAAACAGCGATGGAGCGGAAGAACTTTTCCTTGTAAGGCGCAATGGAACAATACTCGCCATTTTAACAATGGTTGAGGGAAAGATTCAGCTGGTCGATACTTTTTGGTCAAAGTATAAGTGCGTTATTACCGATGACTTCAAAATACATACAATGACATCGGGTGGTTCTGTTTACAATTATTTTGGAATCGCAGCCTTGGTAAACGGCGAGCTTTCCTATAGCTTGTCCTTTGGTATTGATGGATATGATGAAGAGAACCAAAACCCGCTTTACTATAAGGGCGAGAATAATAAGCAAGTTTGGATAACCGAAGAAGAGTTTAATGCTATCAGTAATCAATATCCGTTTAAGCATGGCTCCGATTGGAATTCGATACCCATAACATTTTTAAAATAATAAAAATCCCGAAGAAATTTCGGGATTTTTTTGTTTTTTTGGGCGAATGTCCTTTATTTAGTACATAGACTATGTTAAAATATATACATAAACTAAAAAAGGGGAAGTCAAATGATACGATTTATATTCGGAAGAGCATCTTCGGGCAAAACCGAGAGTATCTTTAGCCGCATAAAAGCGGAAACCGATAACGGCAATCAAAATCAAATCTTAATAGTTCCCGAGCAATCAACCTTCGATTGCGAACGCAAGCTACTCCATGTTTTGGGAGATGGCAAATTCACCTCTGTTCCCGTTTTGAGCTTTACCCGCCTTTTCGATGAGGTATCGCGCCTTTCGGGTGGTGTATCGGTGCGCCGCATAACCGATTGCGAGCGCGTTATTTTAATGAGCCATGCAGTTGGTGAGGTTGCTGATAGACTTTCCTTTTTTGGAAAATATGCAAATAATATTCGCTTTATCGAAAATGCTCTGGTAGCAGTCGATGAGTTTAAGCGCTGCGGCATCGATTCCGATGCGCTTCGCCTTTGGAGCGATAAAATCGGCGGCTCGCTTTCGCGAAAGCTGATGGATCTTGCCCTTATCAACGATACCTATGAATCCCTAATCGAAAACCGCTATTCTGATCCCAGCGATAATCTCCTTGTTTTAAATAAAAAACTTAGCGAATATGCCTTCTTTGCCGAAAAGACCGTATATATCGATTCCTTCAAAAACTTTACCGGCGCCCAGATGAATATCATCGAGCGCATCATATCCCAGGCTGATGAGGTAGTTTTCAGTTTTTGCTTCGATTCTGCCTTGGCAGGGGATGGTGAGCTGTTTTCTAATGTCGGCGCAACCATTCGCGCCATAAAAGCCGCCGCCGAAAAGTATGGTATCGAGGTAGCAAAGCCCGAGATTTTATCCGATTCTTTTTATAAATCCGAGGCGATGGCAGCCCTCGAGCGCGGTTTATCGGTTAATCCTTCCGAGCTTTATGAAGAAAAAACAGGGGATATAAATCTTATGTGTGCCCCCGATAAATATAGCGAGGTCGAGCTTGCTTGCCGAGAAATCCGCCGCTTGGTTCGAGAAGAGGGATATCGCTATCGCGATTTCCTCCTGCTTTCGCGCAATGCCGAGGATTATAAAACCGCGGTCGAATATATGAGCCGCCGCTATGAAATACCCTGCTATATCGATAGCCGCAGCGAGATTATAAATATGCCGCTGCCGATATATCTTCTATCACTCCTTCGCGCTGCCGAAAAATTCGCAACCGAGGATATTTTCCGCTATCTGAAAACCGACCTTGCGGGGCTAAACGAGCTCGAAATAGCAACCCTTGAAAACTATGTTTATATCTGGAAAATAAACGGCAAAAAATGGTGCGATGAATGGATTATGAGCCCCTCGGGTCTCGATAGATTCGATGAAAAGGATGAAAAGGCATTAGAGGAAATCAATGCCCTTCGCGCCCGCGCCATCGAGCCGATACTAAAGCTTCGTTATGGCTTTGGAAAAACCGCCCGTGAGCTTGGCGAGGCTCTTTGGAAAGCGGTCGAAAGCGGAGTTTCCGATAGATTAAAAGAAACCTGCCTCTCTATGCCCGCCGATGATGCAGAGAAAAACCGCCAGAGCTTTTCTGCAACCGCGAGCATCCTCGATAGTATTGTCAGCGCGTTTGGCGACCGCGTTATTTCGCCGCGCGATTTTTATGATTATTTCTCGCTCGCTTTGTCGCTAACAACCGTTGGAACCATCCCGCAAATGATCGATGAGGTATCCTTCGGCTCGGCCGACCGTGTAATGCCCCGCGAACCTAAAATAACCTTTATCCTTGGCGTGAATCAGGGAGTTTTCCCCTCGAGCTGTGAAGCTTCCGGCATAATCGGAGGTAGCGAGCGCCTAACTCTGCTTCGCGCAGGAATGCCCATAACCGATTACACCCTCGGCTTCTCGGTCGATGAGGAATACTTAATCTATAAAAGCACCTGCTGTGCGAGTGATAGGGTATATCTTTCTTATTCGGTTAGCGATGATGGAAAGCCCTCGGGCATCATCGAGCGAATCCAAAAAATTCTACCCAAATGCAAAAAAATCGATTATAAAGAGCTCTCTGCAGCCGACATGATCGAAACCTACGAAACCGCCTTTAAGGCGCTAATGTCGGGCGGGAAGGAGTATGCTGCGCTCGATACATTCTTTGCCGAAAACCCGAAATACAGCGGCCGCCTCTTATCGGCTCGCAGTATAACAACTGTTGGAAAAGAAAAACTCTCGGAAAAACTCGGCGAACAGGTTTTTGGAAAGGACATGACCCTTTCTGCAACCGGAATCGATACCTATTTCCGTTGCCCGTTATCGTATTTCTGCAAATATGGTCTTGGAATAAAGGCGGTAAACCCCGCCGAAATCGATTCGCTCCACCGCGGAACAATCGTGCATGATGCGCTCGAGAAGATTGTTTTGGAAAACGGAAAAGCCATGGCAACCCTTTCGGATGAAGAGATTGAAAAACAGGTTGCCAATGCGGTAGAAGAATACCTAAAGGGAATAAAGGGAATCGAGGAGATTGCCGATAAGCGCTTTATGTATGCCATAGAGGCTATCATAGTGCTCACCGCCGATGTTGCAAAACATATACGCGATGATTTCGCGCAGAATGATTTTGAGCCGATTAAATCCGAACTTAAAATCGGCGGGGATAAACCCGATATTAAGAGCACGGTTATCAATATCGCAGGCGGCAAAATAAAGCTCGAGGGCTCTATCGACCGCGTTGACCGTTTTGGTGCCTACATCCGCATAGTCGATTATAAAACCGGCTCTAAAAAGTTTAAACTTCCCGATGTTCTCTATGGACTAAATATGCAGATGCTTTTGTATCTCTATGCAGTTATGAACAGCAAGGAATATAAAAAATATAGCCCCGCAGGAATTTTATATCTCGAAACCAAGCGCGATCCCGATGAGGATAAAAACTTTGTTATGAACGGAATTATCGCCCGCGATGAAAAGATTCATTCTGCTATGGATAGTGCGAATGAGGGAGTTTTTGTTCCGCGCTTGCGCCGAAAGAATGATGGCGATTTCTATAAGAGCAATTCCTTTATAGATCCCAAATATTTCGGCGAGATATTCGATTATATGGAAGGCCTTTTAAAGCAGATGAACCAAAATCTGCGAAACGGAAAAATCCCCGTTAAGCCTACCGATGGTCAGGATAAACAGGCGGATGCCTGCAAATATTGTGATTATGCCTCGGTATGCGGTATCGAGGATACCCCGCATCGCAAGGTAAAAAAACTCGATGTTGATGCGGTTATTGAAGCGATGAATGGCGGTGAGATAGATGTTTAATCCAACCAAAGAACAGCAATCGGCAATAGATACTCGCGGCAGTGTGCTTGTAACCGCCGCTGCAGGTTCGGGTAAAACCGCCGTTTTGGTCGAGCGCGTTGTTAAGATGCTAACAAGGGAAGAAAACCCCGTTTCGATTGATCGACTTCTTATAGCAACCTTTACAAATCCCGTCGCGGCCGAAATGAAGGAGCGAATTGAAAAGCGCCTTTATGAGATAGCAAAGGAAAATCCGAGCGACCGCAATATAAGAAAACAGCTTCTTTTATTGCCTTCGGCAAAAATTTCAACCATCGATACCTTCTGCATCAATTTGGTTCGCGAAAATTTCGAAATTTTCGGCATCTCACCCGATTTTAAGATTATAACCGATAACGAACTCAAACCGATCTACAACGAGGCTATAAACGAAATTATCGATGAATACTATGAAAAAGATCCCGCTCGTATGTCATCGTTGCTTACCGCCTTTGGCTGTAACGGTATGGAGCAGAAAATTATCGATGCAGTTATCAAGATTTTCCTCTATTCTACTACCATGCCGTTCCCCTCGCAGTGGTTTGAGGGCTGCAAAAAGCTCTATCTTGATGCCGAAAACAGCGCAGATACTATTTGGCGACCGAGCCTTATAGAAAATAACGCAGATGAGCTTTTCGAAAAATCCGAGGATGCAGAGGAGTTAAAGAGATTAGCCCCGAATGCGATAATGCTGCTCGAAATAACCGAGCTTTTCGCCGAGCGTGTTTTTGCTCATATGTGCGAGAAGAATGTGTTAACCTTCTATAATACCGAGCAGATGGCACTCTCGTTGCTTTCAACCCCCGAAGGGGAGAAAACCGAGCGCGCTGAAACGCTCGCTTCCCAGTTTGATGAGATTTTGGTAGATGAGTATCAGGATGTAAACGACCTTCAGGATACCCTTTTCCATATTCTTTCCTCGAGCGGCAAAAAGCTTTTTGCGGTTGGCGATGTTAAGCAGAGCATATATGGTTTCCGCGGTGCAAACCCCGAAAACTTTATGCGCAAGAAGGATAACTATGTTTCCCTTGATTCCGAAGAGGATAAGGGCAAAAAAATACCCCTCGCAGCCAATTTCCGCAGCCGCAAGGGTGTTTGCGAATATATAAATTCATTCTTTACTCTAACTATGTCGCGCCGTTTTGGTGGTGTTGATTACGATAGCGATGATGAAAGACTCATAAGCTCTGCAACCTATCCCGAAAACGATGCGCCCGCTGCCGAGCTCCATTTCTTATCCTCCTCCGATAGCGAGGATGAGCAAATTGTTGCCGAGGCAAAGCATATCGCGGCGTATATCAAGAAAACAATGGAGGAAAAACCCTTCCTGCGCGATGAAGAGGATAAAACCAAATTGCGCAAAGCGAGTTACTCCGATTTTGCAATTTTGATGCGCGCAACAAGCAATAATGCCGCAGCCTATATTATCGAGCTCGAAAAAATCGGCATACCTGTAAAATATCGTTCGGAAAGCTTTATCAATTCCCGCGAGATAAATGCTATGCTTTCGCTTTTAAAGGTTTTATCAAACCCAACCGCCGATATAGCGATGCTCGCGCTGCTTTTATCCCCGATATTCGGCTTTACCCATGAGGAAATAGCGCTTCTGCGCCTCAAAAAACGAAAAGAGAGCCTATATAGCAGCTTGCTCAGGGCAGAACAAGCAGGGGATGAGAAGGTTGCCTTCTGCCTCGAAACCCTAAGGGGTTGGCGCCGAATGGCCGCAACCATGTCGGTCGATGCGCTTATTTCCCGCCTCTATGAGGAAACAGGGCTGCCCGATATCGTTTTATCCATGCCCGATGGCGAAACCAGAAACGCAAGACTTTTGGTTCTTCTGCGCGAGGCTCGCGAATTCAATAAAAACGGCGGCTCGCTCGCAGGTTTCCCCGATTATATCGAGCGCATAAGCGATGATATCATACTTCCGGACACCTCGGGAGATGATTGCGTATCACTTATGAGCTTCCATAAATCCAAGGGTCTTCAGTTCCCGATATGTATCATAGCGGGCAGCTTCCATCAGTTCAATAAGGATGATAGCACCCATAGCCTGGTTATGGACCGCCATTTAGGTGTTTCCTTCAAATGCTTTGATGACTCGGGCAGAAAGCGAACCAATACCGTTGCCCGAGCCGCAATCTCGGCCGATGTTGCAAGGCAGCAGTTATCCGAGGAACTCCGCCTTATTTATGTTGCCCTAACCCGCGCCGAAGAGCGACTGATGGTAACTCTAACCGCTAAAGACCATGTCTATTATGCCAAAAAGATAATAAAGGCGCTAAAGGATGGTGGCAAGGATAATGCCATCTCCTCGGCAGGAAAGCTTTATGATTGGTTCCTGCTTTCGGTTCTCTGCATAAAGGAATATGAACCTCTCCGCAAGATGCTTGGTGTTAAGGTTCCCGAGGAATTTTTTGTTGATGGCGTTGCCGCATCCTTCTTCTATGGTCCTCCCGATGAGCCAAAGGCCGGCAGCGGCGGCGGTTCGGGCGGAGGAAAGGGTATAAACCCCGAGGATTATAG
>JAZOXC010000160.1:0-9004 GCA_045659535.1 Acutalibacteraceae bacterium | reverse complement strand
AGAGGTTTGGTTTCGCGGATGACGTAAGGGAAGAGGGGATCCTTTTTTTCGCCGGTTAAATTATCAACCGGAACTAAATAAAGTCGCGAAATTCTTTCGAGTACATCAAGATTTGGGCGCTTACCATCCAATTCCATATGCGAATATGTGCTAAGTTTTAGGCCTAAAGCCTTTGCAACCTGCGCCTGCGTTAGATTATTCTCTTTGCGAAGCTCGCGCAGTCGATTGTTAAAATAATTATCCATATTAGCCTCTGTTTAGTGATAACACTTGACTGAAATATTAAATATTGGTATAATGCAAAAAGGTTAAATGCTGGAGTGGCTCAGTTGGTAGAGCAGCTGATTCGTAATCAGCAGGTCGTGGGTTCAAGTCCCATCTTCAGCTCCATATAAACAGGGTATTATCTTTATAGGTAATGCTCTGTTTTTTTAGTTTAGGGAAGTATCGGTTAAAAGTTCGATAACACCGGAATAAATAATTGTAGGATCGTTTAAAAAACGTTCTTTTATGCTCTGCGCGCCGGCTTCATCGGGAACAAATAACGAAACCGCCATAAGTTCAAGATCGCCCTCAACAATAGCACAGCGGATATTATAGCCAACATCCAAGGGTGTTATATCAATTTTTGTTTCTTTGGCGTATTTAATGCGAGATAGCATACGAACCGCAAGCGAATAAGCCTTTTCGCGAACGGTTATTGGAACCGAGGTTTTGAGTGTTACAGCAACATTGCTGCCATCGCGGGTTATTTCGTATAGCTCGGGGTCGGCAGCATTTTTTGCTATCATGCCGTTATCACATAAATCAGCAAAAGCGGAGCTAACCTCGAAATAATTAGCAATACCCTCATAATGCAGAAGCTCGGAAAGCTGTTGCGCGGGAACAGGCTGCTTAACCGAATGTAGAATATAGCAAATCAGTATTCTTATTTCATCAGTACTAACAAGACCGCCCTGCAAAACGCCTGCATTTGATGCATTTATTTCCAAATATAACACTCCTTCCTCATTTTTTATATATTATAAAGTATTATAAAAGTTTTTGCAAGTACTTGCAAAGATTTGCTAACTGTTATATACTGTTTTTGGGTGATATTTTGTGAAAAAGAAAGAATTATTCGAGCAAAATACAGTTTTATATAACAGACTTCAGGTTGTAACAGCCGAACTTAAGAAATATAAGCAGCTATATGCTAAAAATTTAGAGGAAATAACCGCGCTTAAAGCTCGCGTCGATGAGTTAACGGCAGAGCTCGAAGCATCAACATGCGCAGTTCCCGAGATTAAAATACCGGAGCAGGCAACAGATGTTTTAGATATCAATATTGATGAGCCTATAAACAATGACGTCGAAGAAAGCAACGATGCTTCTGATAAGCCGATAATTATTGAAAAGCAGCTCGAAACTGCAGCGGAATACGGAGCAAAGATCATCGGTAAAATTGTTTTAGAGGGCACAAAAATCAATAATTACATAGCAGAAAAAAATTCAAGTCTCTCTGCCGATATAATTAACCTGATTTTAGGCAAAACCGAACTTTGCAAAGCTAAAATTCATGATATTTGCTGTTCGGATTTTGATGATTCCAAGAAAACCGCTATGATTGATGAAGTTTATACCGAATGCATTGATTATTTCATTAGTTTAAAAAATCAAATATAATTATTTTAATGCCTATGCGATTTTTTCGCATAGGCTATTTTGTATTTTACAAGCGAAAACTGTCGAGCGAAAAAATATTTTATAAGTTTATATGCTATCCCTCAAGGTAATAATTCTATTAGAAAATATGTTGGGGGAATGGCTATGCAGTATAAGAAGGTAGAAATTTGCGGAGTTGATACTTCACAACTGCCTGTTCTGCGCGAAAAAGAAAAGGAACACCTCTTAAAACTATGTAAAGATGGTAATCAATCGGCCCGAGAACAACTAATAAACGGAAATTTAAGGCTTGTTTTAAGTGTTATTCAGCGGTTTTCTAACCGAGGCGAGAATCCCGATGACCTTTTTCAGGTTGGTTGTATCGGTCTTATAAAATCAATTGATAATTTTGATATAACTCAAAATGTTAGATTCTCGACATATGCTGTTCCTATGATTATTGGAGAAATCCGCAGATATTTGAGGGATAATAACTCTATCAGAGTTAGCCGCTCAATCAAAGACACCGCATATAAGGCTATGCAAATTAAAGAAAAAATCATGAATCAGTATCAGCGCGAAGCAACAGTTGAAGAAATAGCGGCCGAGCTTGAAATCCCGCGAGAGGATGTTGTTGAGGCTCTCGAAAGCATAGTTGATCCGGTTTCATTATATGAACCTGTTTTTTCAGAAGGCGGAGATACAATATATATGATGGATCAAATAGGCGATAAAAATGATGATAAAAATTGGTTGGATGAAATAGCTTTAAGAGAAGCGATTAAAGGATTATCAGACCGCGAAAAAAGGATACTATCGCTTAGATTTATGCAAGGGAAGACTCAAATGGAGGTTTCAAGCGAAATAGGCATATCCCAAGCACAAGTCTCAAGACTGGAAAAGGGAGCAATTGATAAAATTAAATTATAAGCATTTATTTAGCGGCATATATATTCTCGAGGTGGGATAATATGTGTTGCAGAATAATTGAAATGCGCGATAAGCAGGTAATTTGTATAAAAGATGGAACCATAATTGGCTGCGTTTGTGATGTTGAGATTGATGTTTGCAGTGGTCAGCTTATATCTATTGTTGTTTTTGGCAGACCGAGATGCTTTGGGCTTTTTGGCAGAAACGAGGATATAGTAATACCATGGCGCTGTATCGAAACCATTGGCTCAGATACGATACTTGTTAATTTTGATTATCCGGGCGGAATGCATCGAAGAAAGAAATTCTTTCCATTTTGAAAAATAGGAAAATAGCGCTCTTTTTTCCATCATTAATTTTTAAAAAAATGAGCAAATTAACTTTTGCAGGCGAAGGAGGAGCGATGAAGAGCTTAAGGATTATAACAAAAACGATAACAATGATTTTGGCGTTGGTTTGTGCCGGTATATTCTCTCTGATTGGTATTGCAGAGCATAGACTTTCAGAAGATTATTTTGTTGTTGAGGGAAAACAATTAAGTGTTGATTGTCAAATCCCTATAACAACGCATTATAACGGCACCGAAGAATCACGCTTGTCTCTTGTTGATTCGGTCGCAAAAAGCGATTACAGCGTAAATTTTAGGCTTTTCGGGTTGTTTCCGGTGTCGAAAGCTAATATAACGGTCATAGATGATATGTCGGTCAAGCTTTTAGGTGAGCCATTTGGTATAAAAATATATACCGATGGTGTTTTGGTTGTGAATATGAGTGATGTTGATGCTGCGGGCGGCAATGTAAATCCCGCCATGAGAGCAGGTATCAGAATAGGCGATACAATTAAATCAATTAATGGTGTTGCAATGCGCTCAAACGAGGATGTATCACGGATTGTTGAAGCATCCGATGGTACTCCCATGACCTTTATAATTGAACGCGAAAACATCGTGAAAACCGTTACTGTTACGCCCGAGTTTTCAAAAAGCGCGGGTGCATATCGAATAGGTCTTTGGGTTAGGGACAGCACGGCCGGAATTGGCACTTTAACCTTCTATTCGCCTGCAACTGATATAGTGTGTGGTCTTGGGCATGGGGTTTGCGATGATGATACGGGACAGATGATGAGTATTTCAAGCGGCGAACTTGTTGGCGCAGAAATTGTTTCATTTGAGAAGGGAGCAGTTGGAGCTCCCGGCGAACTTAAGGGTCGCTTAAATAATAAACTGATAGGAAATTTGGTTCTTAATTGTGAGTGTGGAGTTTATGCCGAGAAGGCATGCGAATATAATAACTCTGATTTAATCAGTATTGCGCCTAAGCAGGATATTAAAGAAGGTGAGGCTTTCATTTATACAACGATTAATGAAAATGGACCTGCCTATTATTCCTGCAATATAAAAATTAATTCCGATCATGCGGGCGAAATGACTCAAAACATGATAATTACCATAACCGATAAGCGCTTAATCGAAAAAACAGGCGGCATTGTTCAAGGAATGAGCGGTAGCCCTATTGTTCAGGATGGGAAGCTAATTGGCGCGGTAACCCATGTCTTTGTCAATAATCCCAAAAAGGGTTATGGAATCTTTGCTGAGAATATGCTCAAGACTGCACAAGGCATTGAAACTAAAGAGACAAAAAAAGCATCTTAAAAATAAACTCCCATTAATTTGGGAGTTTTGATTTTTATTAATTGTTGATTCTGCAATTGAATTACTATATAATTGTTTCGAAAAGGCAGGATTAACAAAATGACTAAATTTATTATTGTTCGACACGGCTATAGCGAGGGAAACAAAGAAAGGCGTTTTTCAGGCCAAAAAGATGTTCCGCTCGATTCAATAGGTAGACAGCAAGCAGAATTAACAACTAAATATATTATAGAGAATTTTTCGGTTGATTCTATATATTCAAGCGATCTTATGAGAGCTTATGACACCGTTAAACCGTTAGGCGATGCGCTCGAAATTCCCGTTTATAAACGCGAGGATTTGCGCGAAGCAAACCTGGGTGAATGGCAAGGAATGCGGATTGCCGATGCGAAGATCAAATATCCGGAATGCTTTGCTGTTTATGCAGAAACTCCGGGTCTTTCTACATTCCCGGGCGGCGAAAGCTATAAGGAACTTATGGTTCGCGCACTAAAAGCAATTGATGAAATCGCAAAAGAAAATGATGGTAAAACCGTTGTTATCGGAACACATGGCGGTGTTATAAGATCGCTCCGCGCCGCATGGAATAATATTCCACTTGATAAAATTCAAAATATTAAGCATGTTCCAAATGGATCTATAACCGTTGTCGAATATAATAGCGGAGATATTAAATTATCGTTGGTCGGTTTTGATGATCACCAAGCCAACAAAACACACGAATTATCTATTAAATAACATTAAATCCCCAAGACAATCAAGTCTTGGGGATTTTTTTAGAAATTAGCAAGTAGATACTTTTCAGCATCAGCCGACCAAAGTCCGTTATTTTTCTTTACAAGCTCATCTAAAACCTTAAAGCGCTCATCTGTTTCGCCAAGTTTTGCAAAACTATCGATTGCGGTTAAGGGAAGATTTATATGGGTATAAATGAGCTTTTTACCGCCCTCAATTTCGGGGAGGCGAAGGGTGGTATCAATTGCAGCATCAATGCCACCGATATGTGTAATCATTACTGCGGGATCAATTCGCTTTTCGGCAATTAGCTTAACTATATCAATCATATCCTCCGTTGTGCTGCCGCTGGTTCCTGCAACATGATGTCCGGCATAGTGGACATTATAGAAATTGAGATTTGCGCTAAAATTCTTATCAAACGGCCCTGCAAAGAAATTAAGGCAACCATCAAAACCTAAAATCGAATCAGCAAGCTCAACAACAACGGGAGCGGGAGCATAAACAAATACATCGTCATAGCCGCTACCGTCAGTCAATTTAAGGAGCTCGTCTTTATCTGAAGAATCGGTAAAGATAAGTTTAATGCCATCCTTTTCGGCATCGGCAGGGTTAAATATCTCGCGGGCTCGCTCAAGACGCTCTTTGTTAAGATCGGTAACAACCAATAGGGAAGGCTTAATATCGCCATGTAGCGCAATATCGATAGCAACAAGGCCCATCGGTCCGCAACCAGCTAAAATAGCAACCTTGCCATTCGGCTTTATATTGGTATAAGGCATAAATTTGTCATCTAAATGAATATTTGCCTTATAACCTCTGATAACGCAGGAGGCAGGCTCGATCAGAGAGCCGCTGAAGAATGCATCGCTATCTAATTTGATAAGGTAATCGTTTTCTATGATATGGTCATAAACGATCGAATATGTAGAAACTCCACCGATTTCACCAAAGGTATATCCAACGGTTTGCATTCCGCCAAGATAGGAAAGAACGGGCGGCATAACAACCTTATCACCAACAGAAAACTTATGCTGCCACTTTTCTGTAACCTCAACAACCTCGGCACAGAACTCATGACCAATTATAACGGGATTTTCTGCAACATTGTCGGGAACGCGGATATGTTTTGCACCCTGTTTTGCAGTTTTATAGGTAGACATACATACGCTATCAGAAACAACCTTAATAAGTATTTCTCCGTTTTTGAGCTCGGGCAATTCAAATTCTTCGAGGCGAAGATCCTGCTCGCCATAAAGTCTAACTGCTTTTGTTTTCATATTGTTCACCTATATTCTGCCCGAACTGCCAAAGGTTCTGAGCTTATTCTTAACAACTTCCTTCATATGGTTGCGAGCATCGCCAAATACGAGATAAGGCCAGGTAGAAGGATTTTCGATGCTGTTGAGCTTATCCTTAAGAGCCATGTTCATAGCACCAACAACATCGGAGTAGATATTAATCTTGGTAATACCATGCTTAATAGCGTTTTGCATCTGATCGTCAGGAGTACCGCTGCCGCCGTGTAAAACGAGCGGGCGGTCGCAAACTGCGGTAATCTCATCTAAACGGTCGATTCTGAGCTCGGGGGTCTTTTTATAAACACCATGAGATGTTCCGATAGCAACTGCGAGAGCATCAACATCGGTAATTTCGATGAACTTTGCAACTTCCTCAGGAACTGTTAAGGTTTCGCCGGGATCCTCATCGGTTCCGGTTTCGCTGATACTGCCAACGCTTGCATTACCAACATGACCGAGTTCTGCTTCAACAGAAATGCCCTTTGCATGAGCAAAAGCAACAACCTCTGCGGTTTTTCTTGCGTTCTCCTCAAAGGGAAGAACCGAGCCATCATACATAACCGAGCTAAATCCGGCTTCGCAAGCCTTTTTAATAAATTCAAAATCAGTTGCATGGTCGAGATGGAAGCAAACAGGGATATTGAAATGGTTAGATGCTTCGCGAACCATAGAGGTAATAAGCGGTAAACCCTTTCCATCGAGATCAACGCCAAGACCCATTAAAAGGGCAGGCGAGCCTTCCTCTTCGCAAGCCTCTAAAACAGCGCGCATCATTTCGTAATTACTAATATCGAATGCAGGAATAGCATAATGATTTTTTCTTGCATCCTCGAGCATTTCTTTCATCGAAACTAACATAAATACTTCTCCTTTAAATTGATATAATAATTATAGCAACGCCGTTAACAAATGTCAAATACAAATGTTAAAAATTGTTGACTTTTTAAAAATATGATGATAGAATGTTGCAAAAGAAGGTGAAACGATTGAAAACAACCGATGAAAAACTCCTTATGTCGGAGGCTGCAACCCTTTATTACGAAAAGAATCTAACCCAGCAGGAAATTGCAAACCTTATGAATCTTTCGCGCCAAACGGTTTCGAAGCTGCTTAGCGATGCGGTTAAAGAAAATATCGTTGAGATAAAGATTCATAATCCCAAAAAGGACTGTGAAGAGTTGGCAAATAGCCTTGCTGAGCGTTTTTTCTTGTCGAGATGTGTTGTTTGCGGTGTTAACAGTAAAAATGATTCTATAAGGCTTTTAATGACCGTTAAAGCTGCTTCCGAATATATAACTCCCATTCTTAAAGAAGGTAACAAGAAGGTTGCTGTTTCTTGGGGAAGAACAATCCAATCTTTTATCGAGCAACTGCCCGAAATGATGACCGCAGGAAATACCATTTTTCCGCTTTTTGGCGCAACCGACAGCGAGAATTCATGCTTCTCTTCAAATGAATTGGCACGTGGTATTGCTGATAAAATTGGAGCAAATGTTAAATATGCATGGTTTCCGTATTTGCCGGATAGCGCAGAGGATGCCCAGCTCTTAAAAACACTTTCTTATTATAAAAAAATTAAAAATCTTTGGAATTCCGCCGACCTTGCTATAGTTGGTATTGGAAATACTGAGGTTCTTGATATTTTTGGCAAAACCTTCGGCTATTCAAAAGAGCATTCGCAGGTAATAGGTGATATAGCAACACACTTTTATAACGAAGCCGGTGAATTCATAAATTTATATGAAAATACTCTTTGTGCATCGGCAGAAAATATTAAGAAATCCAAAGAAACCATCGCAATTGCATGTGGCAATAACAAAGCCTCGGCAATCGCCGGAGCTCTTCGAACCGGTCTTGTTGATACATTAATTACCGATGAATATACAGCGCGAGAAATTTTAAATTATTAGTAAATAAAAAGCACACATGTTTATCTAGTGTGCTTTTTTACTTTTGTCGAATTTTGGCGCACGATTATTTACATTATTTTCCATTTTGTTCTTGCAATATTTACCAATTAATGGTAGAATATGTAAAAATCAATAGGAGGAACTATTATGGAAAAGAAAATAAAAATCGTTATTGCAGATGATTCTACCGAATTCGGCCAAAATTGTGCAAACGCGCTTAAAAGCTACGGAATGGACGTTATAATGTGTCAAAAGGATGGTCAATGTCTTATTGAAAGCATACGCAAGGATAAACCTGATGTGGTTGTTGCCGATGTGTTTATGCCAAATGTTGATATACTCGGAGTGCTGTCTAACATTAGAAATATAGATGAAAAGACCCGTCCGCTCGTTATGGCTATATCCGGCTATGATAATCCTCGACTCGAGCGCGAAACTCTAACCGCAGGAGCATGCTATTACTTTATCAAGCCTTTTGATACCAACGTTCTTGCAGAGCGCATTATTCAGCTTTCGGGTTGGAAGAGCGCTACCATTCCCGTTGTTAAGGATACTGTTTTAAGCGATAGTGATTTAGAGCTTATGGTTACTGAAATTATCCATCAAATCGGCGTTCCCGCACATATAAAGGGATATCATTATCTTCGCGAAGCAATTATTCTTTCTATAAAGGATGGCGAAATGATAAACTCGGTTACAAAGCTTTTATATCCTACTGTAGCCAAGAAAAATCAAACCACTTCCTCACGTGTTGAGCGCGCTATAAGACATGCAATAGAGGTCGCATGGGATAGGGGCGATGTTGATGTTCTCAATTCGTATTTTGAGTATAC
>JAZOXC010000159.1:0-10876 GCA_045659535.1 Acutalibacteraceae bacterium | reverse complement strand
AAACGCCTCCGGTTGCAAAAAGCAACGGAGGCGGCATTGGGTCGCGGTTCCACTCCTGTTTATAACTTGAGGAGGCCTTTAACGGAGCCTTTCCGTGCCACCATTTCCTGCGGCATGCTGTCGGGTCGCAATTTTCGCCTCAAGACATCGTAACTCTCACACCAACCGAGTTCTCTCTTTGCCTGCCTTTGGGGTTACTTTTCCCGCCAATCGCATCTAATTCCAATATATTATATTATAAACTTTATATTTTGTCTACTTTTATTTTATTTTGCATCGCGCGGGTCGATAGCCTCGCGGTTCTGCCAAACATAAACAACACCCGAAACAACGGTTAGGATTGCGGTTGCCATAAGGAGAATAACGGTTATCCAATCAAAAGCCTTAACGAGGTCATCGGAAAGGATGTTTTGGGTTTTCGAGGTTATGTCCTTTAGGCTCTCGATTGCAAGGATGGTTATAACCGATACCATCTGAACAACGGTTTTAACCTTGCCCCACATATTTGCGGCAATAACCTTGCCCTTTGCGGAGCAAACGAGGCGCATCGAGGTTATGGCAAACTCGCGGAATAGGATGAAGAACACCATCCAAACGATTCCATCGCTCTCGCGCCAAAACTCAACTCCCGAACCGCTCTTCATATAAAGGAAACCGATGAAGGCAGCGGTTGTTAGCATTTTATCTGCGAGCGGATCGAGGAATTTGCCAAAATCGGTTACAAGACCGCGAGCGCGAGCAATTTTTCCATCAAAGAGGTCGGTTAGACTTGCAGCGATGAAAACAAAGAGCGCCACTACAAAATGATAATCAAAGTTGGCAACTAAGGTGAACATAAAGATTGGGGTTGCAATCATTCTTATAAGGGTTAGTTTATTCGGCAGATTCATATACTTCTTCTCCTAACAAATCATATTCTATGCTGTCGTTTATCAAAACCCGAGCGTAATCGCCTATAACCTTAGGCGAGTTGGCTATAAAGAAAACCTTTCCGTCGATTTCGGGGGCATCGGCGGGGGAGCGACCATAGTAGCAGCGGATATAGTTATCATATCCCTCGATGAGCACCTCGGTTGTAATGCCAATCTTTTCGGCATTTTTCTCGGCGGCTATGGTCATCTGCTCGTTCATTATGTTTTCGCTGCGATCGAGTCGCTTTTGCGGGTCAACCTGATCGGCGAATTCGGCGGCGGGGGTATCCTCCTCGGCAGAGTAGGGGAAACAGCCGAGGCGGTCGAACCGCCATTTCTTTATAAATTCGCAAAGTTCGCAGAACTCCTCCTCGGTTTCACCCGGGAAACCGGTTATGAGGGTTGTTCGAAGGGTTATATCGGGGATTTGCTCGCGGATTTTTGCGAGGGTTTCCTCGAGCTGCTCCTTGGTTCCTTTGCGGTTCATCTTCTTTAGGATTCGGTTATTGCAATGCTGAATCGGTATATCGAGATATTTGCAGAGCTTTTCTTCGGTTTTTAGAACCGAAAGGAGCTCATCGGTTATTTTATCGGGGTAGGTATAGAGGGTTCTGATCCAATGGATACCCTCGATTTTGCAAAGCTCGGAAAGAAGGCGGGGCAGGGCATACTCGCCATAGATATCTATACCATAGGCGGTTGTATCCTGCGCGGTTACAACAATTTCGGTAACACCGCCTGCGGCGAGCTCGCGAACCTCCTCGACTATGCTTTCGATTTTTCGCGAACGGAAGCGACCGCGAATCATTGGGATAGCACAATAGGTGCAACAATTATCACAACCATCGGCTATTTTAACATATGCGGTATAGGGAGCGCCGCCTAAGATTCGTTTACCATCAAGGTCTAACGAAAACTTTTCGCCATAGGAGTTTTTCGGGGCTCCTTCGAGCGCTGCGGTTATGAGTTTTGCTATGTCTTTATTGCTGCCGATACCAACAACCATATCAACCTCGGGGATTTCCTCGGTTATATCATCGCGGTAGCGCTCGGCAAGGCAGCCGGTTACAACCAAGAGCTTTAGATTTCCCTCGCTTTTATAGCGAGAAGCCTCTAAAATGTTCTCGATAGCCTCCTCTTTGGCATCCTCGATGAAGCCACAGGTGTTTATAATTATAACATCGGCTTCAGCCTCGGCCGAAACAAGCTCGTAGCCTGCCTCTTTTAGGGTATAGAGCATTTGCTCGGCATCAACCTGGTTTTTGGGGCATCCGAGAGACACCATTGCAACCTTTTTAGACATTACCATTCCTCGCAGTTTTCAAGTTTTTCGGAATATTCCGAGAGTGCCGACCTTATATCTCCATAGGAAAAGCCTTTTCTTTGGAGGGCGGCAAAGGTTTTTCGAACTCCATCCTCGGTTTCGAGGCGGGAGCGATATTTTGTTTTAAGTAATTCTTCGATCTGAGCAACAGGATCGGGGGAAAGGGCGGCAACCGCATCCTTTGCGATATCGTTCGGCACGCCCTTTACGAAAAGTTTTCGCAAGATTTCTCTATCCGAAACATTAGCGGCTGATAACGCGGCCGCCAAGCGCTCGGCATAGGCGATATCGTTTATAAGCCCTAATTCCTCGAGGCGCGAAACGGCATATTCTGCCGCATCGCTCGAGAAAGCTCGGCGGAGCTTATCATATAAAGCCTTTCGCGAATGGTCGGCGCGCGAAACATACCATAAAGCGCGCGATTTTGCGCGGTCGCGGTCGGATTTTTGGCATAGCTTTAAAAAATCTTTTTCGGATATTTCTATGCCCTTCTTTATCCCCGCGGCGAGCACCGTTTCGGCATTTAGGAGAAACTCCTTGCCATCAACCATTAGGCTACATAGACCCTGTCTTGCTTTTTTGATTTCAGATACGAGCATTATTCATCAACCGCAACATCAATGCTGATTTTGCGCTTTCTTTTGGGCTCTTCCTCGATTGCGGGAGCAGCAGCCGGAGCGGCGGGAGCGGCATCGGTCTTTGCGGCGCCTGCTGCCTCGAAAATCTTCTGCTCGATTTCGTTTGCAAGGTCGGGATTATCGGCGAGTATAACCTTAACATTATCTCTGCCCTGACCAAGGCGGGTTTCACCATAATAGAACCATGCGCCCGAGCGCTTGATAATATCATATTCAACACCGAGGTCAACTATCTCGCCCTCGCGGGAGATACCTGTTCCGTACATAATATCAAATGTTGCCTCGCGGAAGGGCGGAGCAACCTTGTTTTTAACTATCTTTGCCTTGGTGCGGGAGCCGATCATCTCGCCACCCTGCTTTAAGGTTTCGGTTCTGCGAACATCGATACGAACCGATGCATAGAACTTAAGAGCGCGACCGCCTGTTGTTGTTTCGGGGTTGCCATAAACAACGCCAACCTTCTCGCGGAGCTGGTTGATGAAGATGGCGATACAGTTGGACTTCGAGATTGCGCCCGCAAGCTTGCGGAGAGCCTGCGACATAAGGCGAGCATGGAGACCAACATGGGAATCGCCCATTTCGCCCTCGATTTCGGCACGCGGAACAAGAGCGGCAACCGAGTCGATAACAACTATATCAATAGCGCCCGAGCGAACGAGTGCTTCGGTGATTTCAAGCGCCTGCTCACCTGTATCGGGCTGGGATACAAGCAGAGCATCGATATCAACACCTAAATTCTTGGAATAAATGGGGTCGAGCGCATGCTCAACATCGATAAACGCAGCAGTTCCGCCGCGCTTCTGTGCCTCGGCAATCGCATGGAGAGCGAGGGTTGTTTTACCCGAGGATTCGGGTCCGAAAATCTCTATAATTCTGCCGCGGGGAAGACCGCCGATTCCGAGCGCCATATCGAGCGATGCCGAACCGGTTGAGATATGCTCAACCGCCATTCCAACATTTTCGCCAAGGCGCATAACGGCTCCTTTACCAAACTGTCTTTCAATTTGTCCTATCGCGGTTTCCAGTGCTTTGGTCTTATCGTCTGCCATTTTTATATCTCCTTTTAACTAAAATTTTAGGGTTTTCTATATCACATTATGCATTAGCTACTGTCCCGAAAACGACTCTGTCGTTGCCGCCATAATCCTTGCGAACCTCGATATTCTCGAGTCCCGCAGCGGCGAGCAGCGCCGCTACATCCTCGGCCTGCTTATATCCGATTTCAAGGGCGAGCATTCCGCCGGGATTAAGCGCGGGGAGCCAATTTTCGATGATTTTTTTATAGAAATAGAGTCCATCCTCGCCGCCATAGAGAGCGGTTTCGGGTTCGGCGAGAACCAGCGGGTCGAGCTCCTTCATTTCTTCCTTTGTTATATAGGGCGGGTTGCTGACGATTATATCATAGCGGCCCTCGCCTTTTTGCTCTATATCTCCCAAAATCGGTTTAACATTCGAGCGGTTGAGATAAATATTCTTTTCTAAATAGGAATAGGCTTCCTTATATTTTTCGAGCGCCGAAACCTCGGCATTTTTGCAGTTTTTCTCGATCGCGATGGCAACGCATCCGCTGCCCGAGCAGAGATCGATGCATTTAACCGACCTATCGCCAATAAACTCGATGGCAACATCGCAGAGATGCTCGGTATCGCCACGCGGGATTAAAACACCCGGACCAACATAGAAGGGAAGCGAATAAAACTCCCACATTCCTATAACATATTGGAGCGGTTCGCCCGCAAGTCGGCGGTCGACAAGCGCCGAGAGTTCATAAAAATCGACCTCGCCGCCATCATCCTTTAGAAAATCTATGAGCTGTGCCGCCTCGAAGCGCGCCGAAGGGATTCCCGCTTCGTGCAGTTTTTTGGCGGTTCTTTTAAAAGCCTCGTGTTCTATCATTATTCTTCCTCTGTGGGAACGGGGATTTTTGCATCCTCGGGCAATACAACCTCAACCGAGGCGATTGCAATCTCGATCATTGAATCCTCGGGTTCTTTGGTTGTTAGTCGCTGAAGCCAAAGTCCGGGAGCGGCGATTATGCGGGTTAGGAAATTATCATGGCGGCCGCAGATTTTAAGCAGCTCATAGCCAACACCGCAAACGAGCGGCAGCATTAAAATTTTTGCGCCAACCCAAAAGATTGCGTTTTCATAAAGTCCCCTAAAGGCTACCTGCGCAACAGCCGAGAAAACAAATCCGACCAAAATCATTAGAAGCATGAAGGAGGTTCCGCAGCGGGGATGGAAACGGCTCTGTTTTCTAACATTTTCAACCGTTAGCGGAAGCTCGCTTTCGAAGCAGAAAATTGTTTTATGCTCGGCACCATGATACATAAACACGCGCTTGATATCCTTCATATGGGAAACGAGCCAAACATAGAAAACGAATGCCGCCATCTTTATTACCTGCTCGATAAGGGTTCGAGCCCAGATGGGTAGCGGTTTTCCCGAAAGATGGGCTATTCCGCGAATTGAAAGATAGGGGAGATAGGTGAATAGTCCGATTGCGAGCAAAACTCCTAATACGGCAGCCAAAACGAAAACCACCGCCATTATGGGTCCGGACAGCTTCTTTTTCTCGGTTTCGCCGTTTTTCTCCTCTTCGATTTCGGTAAAGCCCGATTTTTCGGCCGAAAGCATAAGCGCTTTATAGCCCTGGATTAGCGATTCAATAAAATTAACCACTCCGCGGATAAAGGGGAGCTTTAGTGGTTTGATTTTATCCTTTATTGAGGTGTGTTTTAGGTTTGTTATATCAATGCTTCCATCGGGCAAGCGAACCGCCATTGCAGTTTTATCGGGGCCCTTCATCATGATGCCCTCGATTAGCGCCTGACCGCCGATCGATATTTTTTTATTCATTCTCGGTCTCCTCGTTGGTTTCGGAAGGGGGGATTATCTCCTCGGCGGTCTCCTCTGCGGGAGCTATTGCGGGGAGAGCAACCGTTACGGTTGTTCCTTCGCCCTCTTTACTTTCGATAAACAAAAGTCCGTTATGCTGTTTTACTATTTCATCCGCAACCGCAAGACCTATGCCCGAGCCGCGAACCTTTTTATTTGATTTAAAGAATTTTTCCTTAACTCTATCGATATCCTGCGCCGGAATACCAACGCCGGTATCGGTTACCTTGGTTATAACAACGCCCTCTTCCTCATACTGCGAAACAATAATATGTCCGCCCTTTTCGGTATATTTGATGGCGTTATCTATAATGTTTATATAAACCTGCTTTAAACGGTCGCGGTCTCCCTCTACAAACAAAACATTCGGAACAGGGAAGAAGGTTAGCTCGATTTCCTGCTGTTTTGCAAGCTCATAATACATATCAACCGCATCGGAAAGGGTTTTTCCGATATCGAGGTCGCCTGTTTCGATTTTGAGTCGGCCCGACTGGATGCGGGAGAAATCGAGCAGCTCCTCAACAAGACCCGATAGGCGCTCGCTTTCGGAGAGCACAACCTCGAGTCCCTTTTTAACAATTTCATCATCGCTTCCAACCGACATTTTTGCGGTTTCGCCCCAGCCGCGGATAGCGGTTAGGGGGGTTCGAAGCTCATGCGATACCGAAGAAATAAAATCGTTTTTGAGCTGTTCGCCCGCCTTTAGCTCGCTTGCCATAAAGTTTATGGAATCGCAGAGCTGACCGATTTCGCTCTCCTTCGGAACGGCAATTCGGCTATCAAAATCGCCCATTGCGATTTTGCGCGCCATTTTACTAACCTCTTCAACCGGTCTTACAATCGAGCGGATAAAATAAACTCCCGAAACCCAGCAAAGGAACAAAAAGCCAAGACCGATTAAAACACAGATAAGGCAGGTTATGAGAATGCGGCTATCGGCGGGATCGAGCGAAACAACCCAGCGAACAGCTCCGTTCGAGCCGTTGCCAAAATCAGTTAGAATGGTCGTTTCGGCCATAACCTTTTCGCCCGCGGCATTCTTTCCAACCCATTTAACGGGTCCGCCATCCTCGATTGCGCTTTTATAATCGGGCATTTCCTCGGTTGTTGGTTCAAAACCGTTTGATGCGAAGATAACCGTTCCGCTTCGGTCGATGATTTGTATCTCGAGTTTATCCTTATGATCGAACTCCTCGATAAATTCTTTCGCGGTGTTCGAAAAGTTTTCGCGCTCGCAGGTTGCGAGCAAAGAAAGGTCCTTTGTGTATTCGCGGGCGGCGCCGTAAACCGAGTTATAATACCTACTTTGGATGCCAAGACATACTATTATTTCAAGTATTATAACCGCCGCAGCCAATACCAAGAAAACATTTAGGAACCAATGGGCCGAAATGCTTCTTCGGGTAACCTTGAGTTCAAGCTCCATTTTTACCTCCGAGGGGTTATTCTGCGGTATTCCACTTATATCCCATGCCCCAAACGGTTAAGAGATGCTTGGGCTTTGAGGGATCATCCTCGATCTTCATGCGAAGTCGGCGGATGTTAACATCAACAATTTTTTCTTCGCCATAATATGCTTCGCCCCAAACCTTTACGAGAATATCGCCGCGGCCGAGCGGGGCATCGGGATTGGTGAAGAAATATTCGATAATCTGAAACTCAACCTGGGTAAGTTCGATATCCTTGCCGTTTTTAGATAGGGTTCTTTTGCGGATATTAAGCGCAAAATCGCCAAGGCGGATTTCATCGCTGCTGCCGCTGCGTTTTTGGCTGTTATGCATATCAACGCGACGATAAAGCGAATCAACGCGGGCTAAAAGCTCGCTCGGACTAAAGGGTTTGGTAACATAGTCATCTGCGCCCATCATAAGACCGCTGATTTTATCCATCTCCTGGGTTCTGGCAGTTAGCATAATAATTCCAAGCTCGCCCGTTCTTTTGCGAAGCTCTTTACAAAGTTCAAAGCCATCGATTCCCGGAAGCGAGATATCGAGCAGCGCGATATCGAAATCCGATTCGTTATCGAAAATTTCGAGCGCTTCCTCGGCCGAGCCTGCCTCAACGGTTTCATAGCCTGCTCTATTAAGATTTATTGCTTCGAAGCCGCGGATAGCAGCTTCATCTTCAACTATTAAAATCTTTTTCATAAGTTAGTTCCCCTTTTCGAAAACTTTAACCATTTTTTCAATTTGCTGAAGGCTTAGAGCCTCGGCGCCGTCATAGGCAGATATAAGAACCGAAATAACCAAGGTTTCGGTTTCGGCAACCTTTTTCCATCCGCTCTCCTCGCGCCATTCGGTTTTGGCGGTTTCGCGGGTTTTAAACAGAACCTCGCCCTTTTCTTTTTTCTTTGGGTTATAGAGGCTGAAGATTCGAGATTTTCCATCCTTCGAGGTTTCAACCGTTATTTTTCCGTCAAGTGCCTTCGGCAGCTCGATATAATATCCATCGGCCGTATCAACAACCGAAATTTCATTAACAACTAATTTATTGCCGTAGCTGCACCAATAGGTTATGTATTCCTTATCGGTCTCGGGTAGCTCTTCATATCCGGGCGCAACCTTTGCAATCGGGATATTAAGAACACCATCCCCTGTTAGGTCGCGAGCCGCGAGATTATAGGGTCGCTCGGTTTTTATTTCGGCGGTTTCGGCAGAATAGAGCGGGTTTTGGAGCATACCGTTTGAGATAAAGAAAACCTCGGTTACGCTGCCGGCTCCCTTTTTGCCATCGGCATAAACTGCCGCCTTGCCATCAAGAAGCTTTGATTTATAAATTCCAAAATAGGAGTTTACCCCGCCATCGGTTGCGGTTGAGGATATTTCGTTTACTCCGCTATCGGTTATTTCGAGCAATCTTGCTTTTCCTGTTCCCTCGGTTGAGTTCAGATGAAGGATGAGCAGCTCGTTTTTGCCGTTTGTATCAAGGTCGCAACAAACAAACTCGGAATATTTATCCTCGGCGCGGGTTAAGAGCAGCGAACCATCGAAGCTATAAACCGAAATCTGTTTATCAACATTTCCGAGAATGCTCCAGCCAACCAAAATTTCGGCAAGACCATCGCCATCCAGGTCACAAAACTCTACCCTCTCGATTCCCGAGGCCAATGTTTCGGCATCGGTTTGCGCCTTCCATTCGCCGTTCTTTTCGGTTAAAACCGCGATGTGCATCTGGGATATATTTTCGGATTCGGTGCTATAGAATGCAATGGCATCCTCTTTTCCGTTTCCGGTTAAATCATAGCGAACAATTGCCGATCGGAATTCGCCGGCGGTTGGGTATTTTAGGGTATAACTTCCCGAAACCGCACTCTCGAGTGCCGATTGAATTTTTGAAAATTCGCCGCCCGCCTTTGGAGCCGATAAAAGCTCATCGCCTGTTGATAAAAGGCTACAGCCGCACATTAAAACCGAAAGCAGCATACTAAGACAGATAAAAGCCGCTTTTTTAAAGGTTTTCACGGGAAATCCCCCTTTCGTAAAAATTTATATACCTATACAGATACAGTATAACATACCGCGCGGGAAAATAAAATACTATTTTTAAAAAATATATAAATTTTATATAAATAAAAAACCTCCCAAAATGGGAGGTTTGTTTTTTAAAAATTATTCGATTGTTACGGTCGCATCAGCAGAGGTTATGCAGATATAGCTCTGACCTGCGTTTATCTCGAGCGCGGTAGCGCCATCGGCGGTAAAGAAACGCATTTTATCGCCTGCGTTGCCCTTTTCCCAAACTATCTCTTCATAAGCGCCATTAGTGAAATAATATCCTTTTCCGCCCTTGAGTTCAACATTGGTATGGCCCTTGTTATCACTGCCTGTGCAGTTATGAGGTCCAACCTCGGTAAAGAGAACGAAAACATTGGTAAATTCAGCGGTTTCGCCGGTTAGATAATCCTTCCAATCGGTTCCGTCTTTATACTGTTTTCTGTATTCTTTGGTTTCGGCATTATAGGTGAATCCGGTTTTATAGGATGCCGAGAAGGTAACCATAAGCTTGGTTGCGGCGGTTTCGGGAACTCTTACGGTTTCTTTATCCAAAAATTCGATCCAGCTGTTATCATCGGTGGTCTGTTCCCAGCCGAGAGCTGCAAAGCCTTCGCTCAAGTTAGAGCCCTTTGTATACATTGTATGCTCGCTCGAGAGACCATTGCTCTGGCGGAAGCCGTATTTTGCGTATTTTCCGGTATTGATATCGAAGCTTTCAACACCGAGTCGAGTTTTAAGGGGAACGAAGTGATAATAGTCATAGCCTGCGTGAACATAGTTTGCGTTATGACCATATGCGAGTTCCATGAAAACCTGGCGGGCAGAACGAACTGTTCCGATCTGCGGAAGTGCCGAAATATCGTTTGTTAAAGCCAAAATTCGGGTTATGCCGCCCTCAACCGGAACCTCATAAACAACATCAAATTTTCCGAGTCCGGTTTGAACCTTTTGAGCCGAATTAAGGTTGTTTATTGTAACTGCGGTTGCCTTATTGTTGGCAAGAGTTTTTGAAATTTCAAGACCAGTTAACGGGTTTAAGGTTGCCTTTTCGACAGGAGCTTCTACCGATGATGTTTCGGCAACATCATCACCCTTTCCGCCACAAGCGCCGAGACAAAAAATCAAGGCAAGGGCTAAAAATAGAGCTAAAGTTTTTTTGAACATTTAAAGCATCCCCTTATCGAAAAATTATTGTTTCTTCAATTATATATCATATCCATTTTAAGTTCAAGAGAAAGGAAAAAATATTAGAAGGAAAATTTTAGAATTTTGAAAATTTTATCAGAACAAAATTAAAAGGACCATCTCGAAAGAGATAGTCCTTTTAATGGCGCGCTGAAGAAGATACTCTGCGCCGAAAGCATTTTGAGTGCTCCGAGCACTTAACAAAATGTTTTTTCGTGCTCGAGACTTCGCAGTCGGCAAAACCTACGCGGTTATGCCGCTGCTTCGACGCCCTCCCTTTCGGGAGTTCGCAAATTTTATCAAAGCAAAATAAAAAGCACCGCCTCGGATGAGGTAGTGCTTTTTATGGCGCGCTGAAGAAGATTCGAACTCCCGACCTTCTGGTCCGTAGCCAGACGCTCTATCCAGCTGAGCTATCAGCGCAAAT
>JAZOXC010000158.1:0-5941 GCA_045659535.1 Acutalibacteraceae bacterium | reverse complement strand
CAGTCGCATTGCCGTTGCTCGATAGTTGAGGTTATGGGTCGTCATGCAGGTTACCTCGCATATGAGGTTGGAACCGCTGTTGGCGCAACCGCTATCTTGGTTCCCGAGGTAGAATATGATATTCAGAGAGATGTTATCGATCGCATCCTTGCTGCAAAGCAGAGCGGAAAGAAGCACTTTATCATCGTTGTTGCCGAAAATCTTTGCGATGTTGAAGAAATGGCAAAGCAGATCGAGGAGGCAACCGGCGTTGGTACCCGTCCTACCGTACTCGGCCATGTTCAGCGCGGAGGAAACCCGACCGTTCGCGACCGCGTTATGGCAACCAAGATGGGCTTCTATGCTGTTGAGCTCCTCAAAGAGGGTATCGGCAATCGCGTTATTGCCTATAAGAACGGCGAAATCGTTAACTATGATATCTATGAGGCCCTCAATATGAAGAAGAACATCAATACCGATGATCTTCATATCGCTCATAGAGTTTCCCGCTAATTTAATTCATAAAATAAAAAGCAGTAGTCAATCGACTACTGCTTTTTTGTTTGTAATACTTTAGTTTATTGCGTTTTGAATTTTCTCTAAAACCTTCATAACACTCTTTTTGGGGATAGCGGCTGCAGCACCATGCAGAGCCATCTCCGGAGCCTCAAGCGAGCCGAGACCAGCCTGAATCCATCCGGAAGCAACAACCATTCCGGGGGCATACTCAATTTTAATATACTGCATAGCAGTTAAAAATCCCGTACCTTTTTTCCAAATAACCTCGCCATTTCGGTCAATTTTTTTATACCCCGAAAGGGTTAGTATGTTGGTTATGGTGTTGTCAACCTCAGTAAAGGCTTTGGTATAGTTAATATTTATAGTTGTTCTTGCCATGTTGAAACCTCATTTCATTATATATCCTCGGATATAAGCAAATGTCCGGTAAGTCCCTCTAATTTATAAACCTTGCCGAAAACCGAATCAACAAGCTCATAACTAAACGGAGTTTGCGAAACGCAATGCGGATAGTTGGAGTTTAGAAGGAATGTGGTCTTTTCCGGGGTAGAATAGGGGATAACATAAACGGTTGCATCATCGAGTCCCTCAACCATAATTCTGCGCTTAATTCCATAAGCGGTTGCGATATGATCCTTGGCATGAACCTTGTGCTTGCCCTTGTTATCAATAAATACTCGGCATTCATATCGCCATGCGCGAGGCATGTGATATTTAGCGCTATCTCTTTCAACAATGCTCTCGTTTGCAAGTAAAAGCGGAGCACCAAGCGGGGTGCTTAGGTTGATTTCAACCGTTGTATCGGGGCAATATCCATCGAACCAAACAGCACCATTGCTGCGATGCATAAGAACTACCGGTTCAGGAGAATAGCGGTTAAGTTTTGAGAAGCGGAATTTATATCCTGCATATGCTGCAGCCTTGCGCATCAAGATTTCGGCAGGGAAGGAATCATAATGAACGGTGTCATCCTTCTTTGCGGCATCATTATCATCAACAGGCTTTCTCGAGCAATCGCATCCGCGACACCAAATAGCGCAACCATTACCTGCGTTATGGGCTGTTGCGATAACGCGGGTCTTATCGCCCTGCTTAGCCGATGCGAGAACGATTGTATTCTCATCATCCTCGGAAACCTCGGCAAAAAGACCGCCATCGGTAAATATTCCGCCGTAGGTTATGTTGGTGCAGAGGGTGTCTTCCTCTAATTCGAGATCAATACCTGTGTTGTCAATAACCTCAAATTCGCCGCAAATCTCTTCGCTCTGCTTAAGGTTTAGAAGGTCGAGTATTTTCTTGTCTGCGCCCTTAAGCGAGCCATAGAACATAACATTGCCGCCATTTTTAACGAATTCGCATAAGGAATCGCAAACCGCAGCGCCTTCATTCGGCATCGGAGTAACCAAAACGCGACCCGCAAAGGTTTCGGGCTTTGATTTTGAAAGGTTTATAAAGTTTCCGGTCGAAACAACTGAGTTTACGGGAAGTCCGTGATTTAATGCAGCAATGAAATACCAATCCTCGAAGAAGCATTTTTCGAGTCTTCCGCTTAGGTTGTTGTTATATTCCTCAAAAGGATAAACCCAAACAAAAGGAGCGGCCTCATCGGGAGCATTAACATAGGAGCTAATCATATAGGGAACAATCTCGTTGGGGCAGCGCTCGGGCATATCGCCATAGCTGTCATCGATAGAGAGAATGTTTATATGGTTTGCAACGGTGGTTTCGCCATCCTTATTGATGCGCGATGTTGCGGTTGGGAGATAAATATCGTGCGGCTGACCCTCATAGCGATCGATCCAGGGGCTGTTTATCCACCAAATATCATGAACATAGAAGCGGAAAAGGAAATCCTCATCCGGCAGCTCTGCTGCGCGCGACATATATCCTGCGAGCTCGAGACCAAAGTTGCCATCAAGGGCGGCCCAAGGAGAGTTCGGAGGGGGAAGGAGTTCGGGATTGAGCTCATAAATTCTTCCGTGGTCAACACCATCAGATGCAAAATCGGCGCCAACGGTTAGGTTGGTTCCGCGGGTTTGAACAGGGAAGTGGCATTCCTTATAGAAAAGCTTCCAGAAATTAGTTGTCTTTTCGCGGCAATCCTCAAGCTTTTCGGAATAGAAGGCCTTGCCATCAAATAAAGCGCCCGAAACGCCCCATGTTTCGGTACCAAAACCGAATCCGTTGGAAAGCCAAATATAATCGAAGCCCATATCGGTAAGGAAAATCTCTGCCTGCTTGCCAAGGAAGGTTCCGAAAGGAGTTCCATCGGGGATGCCATTCGGATAAGCGGCATAGGAAACATTGTCGCCATTTAAAACTCCATAGCAACAAACCATGCTCTTTTTACCCATCGAGCCGCCCTCGCAAATCTCGTTGTGGCGGTTGTATTTAAAGTCTGAAACCGCAAATTCGGGGCCGGGGTCGAAGGTTGTTCCAACAAAGATCGGCTTGCCGGTTACTCGTTTGCCAACCTCTTTAATTATTGAAACGATGTTTTTAAGGTCGCGATATGTATATTCGGGGGCATTATCCATATAAGGATAGTTGCGGGTATGAAGACCAACACCATCGGGATCGTTGACTCTATCCCAATCCATCTTAACATTTGCACCACCCAAGAAATGAGCCCATTCAAAGGTGCCGTCAAGGTCTCCGCGATAGTCGAGAAGCTCGCTTCCATCGGCGGTCCAGAGCATAACGCCAACCTCATCAGCCTTCAGAAGAAGATTTTTCCATTGCAGAAATGCTCCTTCGCAAACCTTTTCTATAACCGAGGTATCGGTGCTTTTAAAAGGCTTAAGGCTAACCTCGAGCGTAACTCTTTTAATATCTTTCATAATGAATCACTCCGAAATACAATTTCTTAATATGATTATAAATATAAACACAGTTTTATGGCATATCAAAAGAAAAACAAAAACTGTTTAAAATAAAGATACGAGCCGATATAAACAGCTCGTATCTTTTAAATTATTCTTTTGCGGGTAGGCATTCAACCAGTTCAACCAAAGAATCGGTCTTAACCGAGAAGTTACCCTTAATGCTATAAGGAGCGAAGAAATAATCACCCTTCTTAACAGCGGTATGCTCATCACCGCAAACTATCTCGCCTTCGCCCTCTGTAACGATATAGATAGCGGGAGCGGTAAGATCGTTTGTTTCGGCTTTTTCGGCAGTTATGCGGTTAACAGCGAAGCAGGGAGTATCATCATAGGAGATGAGAACCTCGCGTTTGATGCCGTTTTTCTCATAAACTGTCTTGGGCTCTTTCTTTGCGCGGCGAACAGCCTCTTCGCCAAATATATCAAAATTAAATACATCTAAAGCGATATCAGCGGGTAATCCGAGATACATAGTATGCTCTGTAATGCGGTTGCCTGCACACCAAGCCTCGGGCTGAATGGTAAAGTCGGAGGGCTCTTGGGTTTCAAGAATCAAGCAGCCTGCGCCAATAGCATGAACCATTTTTGCGGGAACAAGATAGATATCACCCTTCTTAACGGGAACGCGGTTTAGAAGCGGCTGCATATAATCGGGCTCATCATAGCTGCGAGCAACAGCTTCCTTAAACTCTTCCTTGGTCATCTTATCCTTGAATCCGAAATAAAGGCAGGCATCCTCGCGGGTATCAACAACAATCCAAGATTCTGCTTTGCCATAGCTTGAATTAAGGTATTTTTCGGAATATTCGCGGTCGGGGTGAGCCTGAATCGGGAGGCGGATAGCGCTATCGAGAAGTTTAACAAGAACGGGGAAATCGGGGCGCGGACCAATCATATCATCCTTGTATTCCTTTAAAAGATCGGAGAAGAGAATATCGGTTCCGCGAACAGTCGAGATTCCTTCGTTTTCGATTTCGCTGCCTTCGTTTAATGCTTCAACAGCCGAGCAAACCCATTCTTCGGGCAAAAATCCATCAACCGGCTCATCTCCGAAGAAACCCGAGAAGAGCTTTCCGCCGGTATAAATTCTACCAACACGGTTGCGGTTTAGAAAAATCGGAGCTTTAACAATCTGGCTTTTGTTCATATCAATCACCTATAGATATCTGATTATTTTTTGAGCTTCTTTTATATCCTTGCAAACTCCGCAAGCGGCAAGTGCGAAAACAGCGGCACCATAGGCGGCTTCCTCCTTATGTGCGGGAACCGACATAGAAAGACCAAACATCTCTTCACACATTCTGCGCCAAACAGGACTCTTGCGAAGACCGTTGCCGGAACCAACAAGCTTGGTGGGAGCGGTTGCGAGGGTATCCTTAACCTCAAGATACATATCATAAAGTTCACGAACCGAACCCTTAAGAACGCCGCAAACCAAATGTGCGGGAGTGAGGTTATCTGTGCAGATATTAGTAATACTGCCGCGAACCGAAGGATCACTTCTCTTGCCCGAGAAGGCAGTATCGATTATAAGCTCGTTTTCGATGGGGTAGAAGCTTTCGGCAATATCATCCATAAAGCGATATGCCGATTCATCGCCGCCACCATATAAACGGAAGGTTTCGCGGAAGAACTTTTCGAGGCAAGCATAAACTCGACCGCCGCAAAGTGCAGAACCAACCAAGATATAATCATCGCCTGTGAGCGGGCGAACCTCGCCCGAGGGGAAAGCGGTTTCGGGAGCACCCTTAACCGAAATCTGGCTTCCGGTTCCGATATTAACGAGAATGGTGTTTTCGCTATCATCAACCGAGCCGATAAAGCTTGCCTGGTTATCACCGATAGCAACACTAACCGGAATTCCCTCATAGCTGCCTGCCGAAACGGTATCGGCGGTAACATCGGGCAGCATCGAAAGATCAAAGCCAAGTTTTTCGCATGCAGCGGTGTCGAAGCAGGCATTCTTTATATCAAAGAGACCAAAGCTTGCGGCATCCGAAGAATGCATAAGCGGCTTATTTCTGCCGCAAAGGCGCATAGCGATGTAATCATGTATAGTGCAGAAACTGCGAGCAGCAGCGGGAACAAGCCCATTTCTAAGGTTATAGTAGTGGGTTGCGAGACCATATCCGGGTGCAACCGAATAACCGGTCAGTTCCTTGATTTCCTCGCAATAGGTTTTGCCGCTATCCGATTTTTCGGCGGCTCTGCCATCCTGCCAGGTGGCAAGAGTGCTGCAAGCAATGCCGTTTTCATCGGTATAAACGATGCCGTGCATCTGTCCTGTAACACCGATAGCACAAACATCGCCTGCCTCGGCGCGAACATCGGCCAAAAGCTCGAAAACCTTGCCCTCGATAATATCAACCGACTGAATCTTCTCAAAGGATTTATCGGTTTCTATAAAGCTTTCGCTATTAACGGTAATAGCTTTTGTTCCGATACCCGTATCGGCATCAAATGCCGAAACGCATATCGTTGTTGTTCCAATATCAATACCTAAAACATTCATATTAGCACTCCAAGGTTGTTGATTTAAGGTCAAGACGCTTGATTAT
>JAZOXC010000157.1:0-9386 GCA_045659535.1 Acutalibacteraceae bacterium | reverse complement strand
TTTATAGCGGCTTCAGCGATGGCTTCGTTACCCTTCATTAAAATTTTATCTGCCATTTTATTCACTTACCTTTCTACCTTGATGATGCAGTCGGGACACATCATAGCGCAGGCTGCGCAACCAACGCAGGCTGCCTCATCGGTTATTTCTGCGGGGTGATAACCCTTTTGGTTGATCTTATCATCAGCAAGCTTGATAAGTCCCTTGGGGCATGCGTTAATACATAATCCGCAACCCTTACACTTATCTGTCTTAAAGGTTAATTTTGCCATATTCATTACTCCCTTAATTATATTGGTTTTGCTTGAAGAGTTAGCGGCAGCAGGTTATCGATTTCGCCTTTGAGCTCATCATAAAGGTCGGCCTTTACGGTGGTCATAACGATCGGAAGACCCGATTGCTTCGACACTTCATTAGCATAGGTTATAGAATTTCTAATGTTTTGTGCTGTGGTTTCTTCGCCGATGTTAGAGTTGTTAACAAGTCCTGTAAACGCGAGTCCGCAGGCGGTTTCAATCTCGCGCATAACCTCGATTGTCGATTCGGCATCGGGGGTTAAGGGGCGATATCCGTTTATAACCATCAGCATATGGAAATTATCCTCCGCCTTGATTTCGGGAACAAGGCGACCCAGCGCATAAGCGCCGCGGTCATCTCCTCCAACATCGATAACGGCGGTAAGATTTTTATCGGTTGTCAGACGATACATGTTGGCAGGCAGGGCGGGAATGTCAACATTCGTATTGGCATATTCCGAGCAGATAAGCTCGATACCGTGCTGCTCGAAATCATCTAAGCTATCCTTGGTTCGAAAATAGGGATTAACGATATCAAGGTCGGCAACAACCAGATTTTCATGTTGCTTTTTGAGATGAATCGCAAGATTAACGGCAACATTTGTTTTACCGCTGCCGTAATGTCCGCAAAGCAGAGTTAGTCTTTTTAAATTTTTCATAAAATCACATATTAAAGTTTATTTCGCTGAATCTTGCCGCTAACAGTCTTCGGTAGGCTATCGCGGAAAACAACGATACGAGGATACTTGTAGGGCGCGGTATGGCTTTTAACATAATCCTGGATTTCCTTCTTGAGCTCCTCGGTGCCTTCGGTTCCGTTAACAAGAACTATGCTTGCCTTAACAACCTGACCGCGAACCTCATCCGGCTCGGCCGAAACACCACATTCGAGAACATAGGGAAGCTCCATGATAACATTTTCAATCTCAAACGGTCCGATGCGGTAGCCCGAAGACTTAATAACATCATCAACGCGACCAACATACCAGAAGAAGCCATCCTCATCGCGCCAAGCGGTATCGCCGGTGTGATAATAACCATCATACCAAACCTCATCGGTCTTTTCTTTGTTATTATAGTAGCCGGTGAACAAACCGCAGGGAGCGCCATTCGCAACATTAACAACAATTTCGCCAACCTCACCGTCGGGAACATCGTTGCCGTCCGAGTCAACAATATGAACATCATAAATCGGGGCGGGTTTACCCATCGAACCGATCTTATGCGATGAACCAACCATGTTGCCGATAATCATGGTGCTTTCGGTCTGACCGAAGCCCTCGATTATCTGAAGTCCGGTTGCCTTTTCGAATTGGCGGTAAACCTCGGGGTTAAGCGCTTCGCCCGCTGTTGTCATATGCTGAACAGAGGAGAAATCGTATTTAGAAAAATCCTGCTTAATCATCATGCGGAGCATGGTTGGGGGAGCGCAGAAGGTTGTTATCTTGTGCTCTGCAAACATCGGAAGAATATCTGCCGCATCAAAGCGGTCGAAATCGTAAACAAAGGTTGCAGCCTCACATAGCCATTGACCATAAAGCTTACCCCACATAGCCTTTGCCCAGCCTGTAACCGAAATGGTGAAATGCAAACCATCGGGGTCAACATTGTGCCAATACTTGGCGGTATGGAAATGGCCAAGCGGATACTTGTGGTTATGGGCGGCAATCTTCGGATATCCGGTTGTGCCCGAAGTGAAGAACATGAGCATCAAATCATCGCCGCAGGGCGAATCAGCGGTGCGCTCAAATTTAGAACTAAAGAGGGTATATTCCTCATCAAAGCTGCGCCAACCCTCGCGATCGCCACCAACAATAAGCTTGTGCGAAAGGGTGGGACACTTTTCTGCAGCTATATCGATCTGATCTGCGGTATCACCATCGGCGGTACAAACAACTGCCGAAACACCTGCTGCATTAAAGCGGTATTCAAAATCATGAACAAGCAGCTGGTTGGTTGCGGGGATGGCAATAGCACCAAGTTTGTTAAGAGCGAGCATGCAGAACCAGAACTGGTAATGGCGCTTGAGAACGAGCATAACGCGGTCGCCCTTCTTGATGCCCATGGATTTGAAATAGTTGGCAACCTGATTGGATGCCTTTTTCATATCCTTAAAGGTAAAGCGGCGAGCGGTCTTATCCTTCGAAACATGCAGCATGGCAAGCTTCTTGGGGTCGCGTTCGGCGAGCGCATCAACCAAATCGAAGGCGAAGTTAAAGCCCTCGGTATTTTTGAATGTAATCGAGGTGGGTGTGCCGTTTTCGTTTTCAACGGTATCTATGTAGTTGCGATAGATGCGGTTCTTGGTATTTCTTGCAGAAACGCGCTTATCGGCAATCTTATGAGCGGTAGCAAGCTCGGGAATGGGCTCGCCGGTCGGGTTTAAAACGATTGCATAGAATTTGCAGTCTTTTCCGTTAACGGCGATCATACCATGCGGAGTATCACTATCGAAATATATGCTGTCGCCGGGGCCTAATACCTCGCGGTGCTCACCAACCTGAACCATAAGGTTGCCTTCGATAACGATATCGCATTCCTGACCTGCGTGTGTAGTCAGCTCGATATCCTTGGATTGAGCCTCCTCATCATAAATGCTATGAACAAAGAGCGGCTCTGCGATTCTGTCGCGGAAGGCATAAGCCAGGTTAAAGTAGGTCATACCATGAGCCTGCGAAACCTTCTGACCGCCGCCCGCACGGGTAACGGTATAGCCGGCAAGTTTGGGGCTTTCACCTTCGATAATATCGGTAACATTAACATTAAGAGCTAAAGCGCAGCGATAGATAAAAGCAAAGTTAAGGTCGCTCTTACCCGATTCGCATTCTATGTATTCGCTCTCGCTAATGCCGGTCTTAACCGCGATTTCGGCCGTTGTAAGTCCTTCAAGCTCGCGAAGAACCCTAATTCGGTTGGCCATTTCTTGAATTTTATAGTCAAGTGCGGTAATTTGTTCCATATTTTACAAATCCTCCCTATTGGGCGTAAAACTTAAAAAGCACTCGCCCCAAAGTTATGACTTTGAGACGAGCGCTGCTAATTCAGTCACCCGCGGTACCACTCAAATTGCGACCACGATGGATCACCACTCTCGGAATCAAACAATTCCTATGCCTTCACGCAGCAATCACGAGGAGATTCTACTCATCGAACCGACTTTCTTTCTCCCGACTCGGAAGCTACAAACATAAACCATTCCTTGATAACTTTCACCAACCGTTATCTCTCTGAAAAGGAAGCGCGGTTATGCCCTCTTCGTCAAAGTCTTTATATAAATCTATGATAGTATATCATAACCTAAAAGCTTTGTCAACATTTTAACTTAAAGTTTGTTGCGCTGAATCTTTCCGCTTATGGTTTTCGGCAGGCTATCGCGGAAAACAATCAAACGCGGATATTTATAGGGTGCGGTATGGGTTTTAACATAGTTTTGGATTTCCTTTTTGAGCTCCTCGGTGCCTTCGGTTCCCTTGGTGAGAACTATGCTGGCCTTAACGATCTGTCCGCGAACCTCATCGGGAGCGGCCGAAACGCCACACTCTAAAACATAAGGAAGCTCCATGATAACGCTCTCGATTTCGAAAGGTCCGATACGATAGCCCGATGATTTGATAACATCATCAATACGGCTAACATACCAGAAATAACCATCCTCATCGCGCCAAGCGGTATCGCCCGTGTGATACATTCCGTCATACCAAGCTTCGCTTGTTTTCTCATCATCGAGATAGTATTCCTTGAAAAGACCGCAGGGGATGCTGTCCTTAGTGTGGATAACGATTTCGCCAACCTCACCATCGGCAACGGGGTTGCCATCGGGATCAACAATGTCAACATCGTATTGCGGAGAAGCCTTGCCCATAGCGCCAATCTTGGGTGTAGTTCCGCGAAGATTTGCGATGGTAAGGGTGGTTTCGGTTTGACCGAAGCCTTCCATAATCTGAAGTCCGGTTGCCTTTTCGAACTGCTTAAACACCTCGGGGTTAAGCGCTTCGCCGGCGGTTGTCATATGGTGGATCGAGGAGAGATCGTATTTCGAGAGATCTTCCTTGATGAGCATGCGGAGCATGGTGGGAGGAGCGCAGAAGGTAGTGATGCCGTATTTAGCAAACATCGGAAGAATATCTGCCGCATCGAAGCGGTCGAAATCATAAACAAAAACGGCGCCCTCGCAAAGCCATTGTCCATAAAGCTTGCCCCAAAGCGATTTACCCCAACCGGTATCCGAAATGGTAAGGTGGAGTCCATCGCGCTCGCAGCAATGCCAGTATTTAGCGGTAACAAAATGACCGAGCGCATAGGTATGAGCATGAGCGGCCATTTTGGGGTTGCCGGTTGTTCCCGAAGTGAAGAACATAAGTGCTGCATCATTGCCCGAAGAAGCATTCTCGGGGCGGTCGTATTTGCCCGAGAAGAGCTTATATTCGTTATCAAAATCGAGCCAACCCTCGCGGTTGCCGCCAACCATGATGAGCTTCTCAACACCCTCACAGTTTTTGGCTGCTCTCTCGGCTATCTCGGCGGTATCGCCATCGGCGGTACAAACAAGAGCCTTAACTCCCGCAGCCTTAAAGCGGTATTCAAAGTCGTGGTCCTTAAGCTGGTTGGTTGCGGGAATTGCAACAGCGCCTAACTTATGGAGCGCAACCATGCAGAACCAGAACTGATAATGGCGCTTGAGAACAAGCATAACCTTGTCGCCGCGCTTGATTCCAAGCGAGGTGAAATAGTTTGCAACCTGGTTTGTGGCGCGCTTGATATCCTTAAAGGTAAAGCGGCGCTCGGTGCGGTTAACATCAAGGTGGAGCATAGCAAGCTTGTCGGGATATTTATCGGCGATTTTATCAACGATATCGAATCCGAAGTTGAAGTTGTCGGTGTTCTTAAACTTGATATCCTGAAGCGAACCTTCTTCGTCTTCTACGGTTTCAACAAACTTCTCGCAAACGAGCGATTCGCTCTACTTAGCCGAAACAATGCTCTTTCTAACATCCTCTTCCTTAACCTCCTCGCCGGGGAGAACAACCGCGCAGAAAACGCAGTCCTTGCCATCAACGGCGATCATTCCGTGGGGGGTAGAGGAGTTATAATAAATGCTGTCGCCCTCGTGTAAAATCTCGGTGTGTTCGCCGATCTGAACCTTGAGCGAGCCGCTTAAAATAAAGTCGAATTCCTGACCCGAATGGGTTGCAAGATGGATGGGCTTATTCTGCTGCGAAGCATTATATTCATAGCGAACAAAATAAGGCTCGGCAATTTTATCCTTAAATTTAGGGGCAAGGTTTGTTATATCGATGCCATCCTCTTTAGCGGTTTTCTGACCCTGACCCTTGCGGGTAACGGTATAGCTTGAAAGCCTTGCCGAATGACCCTCAAGAAGCTGTGTCATCTCAACATCAAAAGCGAGCGCACATTTATGTATAAAGGAGAAAGGGAAGTCAATATTTGCGCTTTCATACTCGGTGTACTGTTCGGGAGTAACCTCTGTTTTTTCGGCCATTTCGGCTATTGACCAACCCATAATTTCGCGCATTTCCTTAATTCGTGCAGCGATCTCCAAAAGTTTCTGTTCCTCGGTGTTGGTTTGCATAAAAATCAATCTTCCTTTCTTCAAAAGTAAATAAAAAAACACCTGTCTCAAAACTTTGAGACGGGTGCTAACACACTCGCGGTACCACTCAAATTGCAGCCTTTCGGCTACCACTCTCGGAATCGAACAATTCCTATGCCTTTACGCAGCAATCACGGAAGGTATCTACTAAGTTATAAACCGTTCGGGCCTTCGGCTCGGAAGTGATGGGCATTTTAAAATTCTTGCTACCGTCTCGCACCAACCGACAGTTCTCTGAAAACGCAAATTTTAAGCCGTCTTCGTCACAGCCTTTACAAATTTTCTAATATTTTAACACAGTTAATCCAGCCTGTCAAGGCTTTTGGAAAAATTTTTAAACCTCCCCGCACCCCAAAGGAGACAGGAGAACCGTCCCCTTGTTTCCAATACACTTGACAACAATTACACAAATCGCTAAGGTGAAAAATAGAGGTTCTACTCGCAAGATTAGTTGCCGTTATGGTAACTAATCGCGGTAGAATCTCTTTTTGCGTTTTTACCATAATTTTACTAGAGTCCGCAAAACAGTACATTGGTTGTGCTATCTTATAATAGCAGCCGCTCAACAGCCATGTTTCTGTTGGCGATCTGCAAATTATGGTATCTTTGCGTTGCGCAAAAAATTTTACAATCTATAAGGAGGAAAAAATGAAAAAGAAACACAAATTATTTACCCTGCGAGCAACAGCGTTAGGTTTGGTCATGGCGACTGTTGCTACACTGTTGCCGACGGGCGGCCCCGGATTTTGGGCAAAAGCCGAAGAGCCCAAACGCGTGAGTGAGGATGTTTACATAGTAGAAGAACTTACCGAGCTTCGCACGGAAAATAGCAAAACCTATTTGAAGTCTGACGGTAGCCGCACCGCAGTATTTTCAACCACCGCTCTTCATTATGAAGAGGCAGGAAAATGGCTTGAAATTGACAACACATTTAAGGAAACCCAAGTTGATGGTGAAGAATACTATACCAACACCGCCGCAGGTGTTGAGGTTCTTCTGCCGTCTGAACTTAACGGAAACAATGCTGTTTCTGTTGAGAAGGATGGATATTCTATCAGCATTTTGCCCGCAGAAATGAGCAAGTCTGCATCGGGCAAGAAAAAAGCACTTAAAAATAAAACTAACGAGAATCAGCGCAAAAACATGAGCGCTACTGAACTTGTTGGCGAAGTGGTTAACACTAACGAAATAACTTATAACGATGTTTATGCGGATACCGATATCAAATATGATGTCATTGCTAATAGTTTAAAGGAGAGCATAATTCTTAATAAGAAGCCAAATAAGCATACGAAGTTTTATTACACAATAAAAACCGATGGCCTTTCGGCAGAATTAAAACAAGACGGCAGTATTGATTTTTACAATATTGCTGATGGTGAAAAATCAGTAGTATTCGTTATGCCGGCACCATATATGTTCGATAGCAATAATGTTTATTCGTTCGACATCGGTGTTGAGCTTAATTCTAAAGAAAACGGAGACTACGAGCTTGTTTATACTCCTTCATCCGAATGGCTTAGAGACAAAGCTCGCGCATATCCCGTTACCATCGACCCCACGGTTGAAGATGCCGACTATCCTTACTTTGGATTTGTTTATACCAATTCGGGCTTTGAGGATAAAGCATTCAGAGAAGGTAAAGTTCGTGTCGGAACCTTCAACTATCCCGACATAGAAAATGATTATGTAGGATATATCGCATCTCCTGACCTTTCTTTGCTCGGAACAAATAACCGAATCATCGAAGCAAAACTGCATTTAACATATTCTTCGTCTAGCTGGAATCCCAATTCTATGCTTCTTGGCGCATATGATATAATAGAGAGTTTTAATATCTCTAATGTTACCCTTGCAACCGCACCGTATCATAACCCGAACGCTATTGATATAGTAGAGGCTTCGGTTGGTAATAACCTCGAATTCGATATAACCAACTTAGCATATAACTGGTATAAAAAAGATGGAGTTTACGGCGTTTGCATTGCTCGCGCAGACGGCAGCAAAACACCTGCATTCTATGATTATAACAATATATACTATGAAATAAGCTACGAACTTATTTCGGGACCTGCTTCCACAAGCCGTGAAATAGATATCGGAGCCGCAGGAACCGTTTATATCAACGACCGCACAGGACATCTGACACTTGTTCGCAATGATATAGGTGTCGGCGGCAATGTTATGCCGGTTAATATCTCGATGATATATGATATTACAGCAATAAACATGGGCGGCACCGAAATGACACCCATAGATGGCGATATTAACTCGAGCGCATTTGGCAGAGGCTATCGTTCGAATTATAGTCAATGTATTAAATTCGGAATAGACTCAGACAATCCAGGCGATTATTACTATTGCTACACCGCTGAGGATGGAAACGAATATTATTTCGATTATACAATCAAGGATGGCGAGGTATTTTATGAGGATAAGTATGGTTCCGGTTACACCTTGACATCTGACCCGGATTGTCCCACAAGTCTTCAAAATGTAACTATCACAGATTCTTCAAATCAGCGTTACTACTTTGATGGAGCCGGTCGTCTCATAAAAATCGTTTCCTCTGCCGAAATCGCAAAAAATGTAACCCGCGATTCCGCCCCCGCAGAGGGAATGACCTACGAGCCCGGTGTCATTAAAATAAACTATGTAAATAGCGGTGTTGAAAATCTCATTATCGACACCATAACTGATGGCGCAGGTCGTGTTTATAAGTTCGTATATAGCGGCGGACACGGAATCCTTGACCGAATTGATTACTTAGGCTACGGCACAACTCCGCTTATTTCTGTTGATTATTCAATGGGTAGCCGCTGTAATGCAGGTCTTGATTCGGTTACCTATGCCGACGGCAGAACCGTTAATTACTATTATGATAGCCTTAAAAGACTTACCACGGTTATAGATAGCGATGGCTACAAGTTTGAGTTTGGCTATGAGAGAGACGGCTTTTCTGTTGTTGATATTCAAGAGTTTGGATATAATGAAGAAACGGGCGAATATGTTCCCGGCGAGCATTTAACCGCCGACTACGGATATAACGAAACCCGATATTACGATGCTGAAAATTATCTTTTGGGAAACTGGAAAAAGCCTTATCAAGCTATGCAGTTTGATGAGTTCGGTAACATTACCAACTATATCGTTACTGATGTAGATAGTAATGGCCTTTACTATATCAGCGCCCAATATGCTCCCTCGGAAGAGGAAAGCACGGCTCGCAACGAGCTTCTCGACCTCAAATATTTCGATAATCAAGGCACCGACCTGTTCAAGGAAGCCAACATTTACAGCGGTTGGAACACAAACGGCACGGATAGCTTTGTTTCGGATACTTTGGGTGTAAACGGCGGCACGGGCATCGTGCTTAAAGGCTCTATGGCTTCTGCTAACTCTGTAAATAACACCTTTGCAGTCAGTGGCACAGCAAACACCGATTATTCTCTCGGCTTTTGGGTTAATACCGAAATGTT
>JAZOXC010000156.1:0-6097 GCA_045659535.1 Acutalibacteraceae bacterium | reverse complement strand
AAACTTGCCCATTCGCAAATCGCGGATAATTTCCATTCGTTCGATGGTGTCAATGTCATAATGCATATAGCGAACGGCAATATTAACTCCCTCTAAATACTCGGTCAAATCCTCTGCCATTTTCTTTGTTAGGGTGGTTACAAGAACGCGTTCTCCCCTCTCGGTTCGCATATTAATTTCAGAAATTAGGTCATCAATCTGACCCTCGCTCGGGCGAACGGAGATTTCGGGATCCAAAAGACCTGTAGGTCTGATAACCTGCTCGGCAATTTGGGTTGATTTATCGCGCTCAAGGTCTCCGGGCGTTGCCGAAACGAAAACAGCTTGACCGATATGAGAATAAAACTCCTCGAAATTGAGCGGTCGATTGTCAAATGCCGATGGTAAGCGGAATCCGAACTCAACAAGGTTTTCCTTGCGCGAACGGTCGCCGCCAAACATTCCCCTAACCTGCGGCAGGGTTACATGCGATTCATCAACAAAAAGCACAAAATCTTCGGGGAAATAGTCGAGAAGAGTAAAAGGAGTACTGCCCGCAGGTCGGCGCGAGAGCACGCGGGAATAGTTTTCAATTCCTTTGCAGGTTCCGATTTCACGGAGCATCTCAACATCATATTCTGTTCGCTGTCGAATACGCTGCGCCTCAATCAGCTTGCCTTCTTCGGTAAACTCACGAACGCGCTGTTCCATCTCATCCTCGATTTCGCGGAGAGCATCGCCCATTTTATCGGGCGGAACGATATAATGCGATGCAGGGTAAATTGCCGCGTGTTTTAATGCGATTTTAACCTCGCCCGTTACGGTATTAACCTCACAAATTCGGTCGATTTCATCGCCGAAAAACTCGATTCTAATGGCATTTTCCATCGAATATGATGGGAAAACTTCAACAACATCGCCACGAACACGGAACTTGTTTCGTGAAAATCCAATATCGTTGCGCTCATACTGCAAATCAACCAATTTTCTAATAAGTTCATCGCGGCTTTTTTGCATTCCAACTCGCAAAGAAATAACCATACTGCGATAGTCGATAGGATTACCAAGGCTATAAATACATGAAACACTGGCAACAATGATAACATCACGGCGCTCGGAGAGAGCGCAGGTTGCGCTATGGCGCAGCTTATCTATTTCATCATTAATGGCAGAATCCTTTTCGATATAGGTATCAGTACCCGGGATATAAGCCTCGGGCTGATAATAATCATAATAGGAAACGAAATATTCAACCGCATTCTCGGGAAAAAATTCGCGGAACTCGGAGCAAAGCTGTGCTGCAAGAGTTTTGTTATGAGCGAGAACGAGGGTCGGTCGGTTTACTCGCTCTATGATATTCGCCATTGTAAAGGTTTTACCTGAACCGGTAACACCAAGCAAGGTTTGCTCGCGGTCGCCCCTATTTAAGCCTTCAACCAATTTTTCAATTGCTTGCGGTTGATCGCCTGTCGGTTTATAAGGCGAATGCAATATAAACTTATCCGGCATGTTCTCACCTCGTTTCATTTTTTATTATTATACCACAAACATATAGATAAGTAAACAAAATAGCGAGCGCATCAGCACTCGCTATTTTATAAAATTTTTTATTTTATATCGCTTGTTATAAAAAATATGCCGAGCTTGAATGTATCGTTTTTTTCGAAGGTTTCAAATATGGGTTTGAATCGAATTAAATGCTCCCCCGGTTCGAGGTTTTCGGCTATTATTGTTGGGTTATGAGTTTTAAAGTTTCGGCGCTGCCAATCACCGCCATCAACCGAAACCTCAAAGCACCAAACACTCTCTTCGCGGACAACTCCGGTTGCAACATTACTACAAATCGCAATTTCAGTTCCCCCGAATTTTATAGCAAAAACGGGGTTTTCGCCGCCCTGCTCGGCATAAAAATAGCCATTATAATCATGAAGTCCGAAAAGCTTTTCGGAAAAGGAAAATCCATAACCTCCGAGCTTTTCGCTTTCGGCAAGAAGTTCTCTATTGGCCTCAACAATTTTGCGCATTCCCGAGAAAAGGTCATTATTAACCTGCGGTGGTAGTTGGTGTTCGACTTTTTTATACTCGGTAGCCAGGAGTTCGGATTCCAAGAAGGCTTCGATACAATTGAAATATTCAGCATAGCCCTTTTCGGTTAGATGAACAATATCGGTAAAATATTCGTCCCAAACATCATATAAATGTTCGCGATATTTTTCCGCGAGCGCCATACCAACCTTAATAGATGGAATGCCATAAGCGTCTGATATATCCTCGTGCGCCTGCGCTTGGGCATGAAGTCGATGCGATAAAGCATCCTCTGAGCGGCGCTTATCAGTTACCAAAACGGTTACAATATCGCAATTCGGCAAAGCATTTCGCACCTCGCGAACGATGGTTTCGAATCGCACAGAGGATTGTTCATAGGTGGCACCAAAATAGCAGTCGTTTATAGAATATTCGATAAAAAGCAGGTCGGGTTTATGGGCGATAACATCGCGGCCTACTCGAAAAGCGCCGAGATATGTTCCACTCTCACCTACTGCTCGATTAATATTAACAATCTCTGCCGAAGGGAATTTTTCCGACAACCATGCCCCAACCCGTGCGCGCCAAGAAAGTTTGTTTAAATCATCATATGGCAGACCAACACCAGTTGTAACCGATCCACCAAAATATAAAACTCGAAGTTTTTTATCGCAGTTTAATGCCGATAAGGTATTTCCGAGCGGAGTTCTGTTAGTAAAATACGGAGAATAATCAAACATGGTCTTCCCTCCTTTTTTTCATTTTAACACAGCTATGTAAAAATTAAAAGAGACAGTACGAATTCGGTAAAAAAATCGCACTGTCTCTTTTTTTACTAATCAGTCCAATACTCGGTATTGGTAAGCGAAATTGCGGAAAGGATGCCATCGAAGAAGAAAAAGTCGAGGCGAATATTATCGAAGGCATAGGACACAACCGTTGCACCTTCGACCGTTCCGGGAAGAAAGAAAAGATCATCGGCAGTCGCAGTATGCTCGGTATATTCGCCGCCAACCTTTTCGGTTATATCGCTTTTGGTTATCTTCTCGCCAAGTTCAAAGCCATAAGCAGTTTCGCCGGTTACAACAAACACCGAAACACCCTTGTCCTTATTTGCTTTTTCATAATAGAAAGTCTGAACACCGTTTGTTAATTTAACGGCGGTTTCACCCTCATAATCGCTGATTATAAGGTCTTCATTATCCTCGTTTTCGGCGCGCTGAGCATAATACTCAACAACCTCCTCGGGCGAAGAGCCAAGCTTTATCGAAAATTCGGAAATTCTGCCCTCTCGTGCGGCTGTTTCAATTTCGGAGACAGATGAACCGCCACCGCCGCCACAAGCCGATAGAGAAAATATAAGTGCAAATACAAGAACAAAGCTAACTAACTTTTTCATTCTTTCTTATCTCCTTTAGCCGAAATTTCTTTTAGCATTTCGAAGCGAAGATCCCAAAGATCCTGCGACAAATCGACATAATAAGTATGCGGCTTTTCAAATCGCTTAACCTCATCCCACATTGCATCAACCTGCTCACGGCAATATGCTGCGATATCGGTTACTGCAGGGCTATCATAAACCTGAACGCCCTTTTCCAAAACCTTAACCTGCAGTTTCTTTGCTGTGAAGTTGGTTACGGTTTTGCGTTTCCATGTATGAACGGGATCAAAAATCTCATAAGGTTTGGTATCATCAATTTTTTCATGATTTAGGGTTATAACATCGGCGATTGCCTTGCCGGTTTCGTTATCAAAAAGACGCCACGGAATTTTTATTCCCGGAACGGTTATTTTTGCGATGTTTTCGCTAACCTTAATTTTCGGGATAACCTCGCCATCCTTTTCAACAGCCGAAAGCTTATAAACGCCACCGAAAACTGCCTCGCTTGATGCAGTTATTAAACGCTCGCCAACGCCAAAGCTATCAACGCAAGCACCCTGGATAAGCATATCACGAATGAGATACTCATCGAGCGAGTTTGAAACGCAAATCTGACAATCGGGATATCCAGCATCATCGAGCATTTTGCGGCATTTCTTGGTCAAATAGGTTATATCACCGCTGTCAATACGAATACCGCGCGGGCGCTTTCCAAGAGGTTTTAAAACCTCATCAAACACACGAATTGCATTTGGGATTCCGCTCTTTAAAACATTATAGGTATCAACAAGCAAGAGGCAGGAATCAGGATATTTTTCGGCATATGCTTTAAATGCCGAATACTCATCGGGGAAAAGCTGAACCCAACTATGGGCCATAGTTCCCGAAGGGCGAACCGAGAAATCCTTTGCAGATTTAACACAAGAGGTTCCCGCACAACCGCCAATGATAGCAGCACGGGCACCATAGATAGCAGCATCATAGCTATGAGCGCGGCGAGCACCAAATTCGAGCACTGCTCTTCCCTGCGCTGCGCGAACGATTCTGTTCGCCTTGGTTGCGATGAGGGACTGATGATTAATAGTCAGCAGAACCATAGTTTCAACCAAGAAGGCCTGCAAAGCGGGACCACGAACGGTTACTATCGGTTCATTTGGGAATATGGGTGTTCCCTCGGGTACAGCCCAAACATCACACTCGAACTTAAAGTTTTTGAGATAGTCGAGATACTCCTCGGAAAAGAGGGATAGAGAGCGAAGATACTCGATATCATCCTCGGAGAAAGAGAGATTATTAAAATACTCGATAAGCTGCTCAAGTCCTGCCATAATGGCAAACCCGCCATTATCGGGAACGCGGCGGAAGAACATATCGAAATAAACGGTTTTATCACGATACTCGCTATCGAAAAAACCATTCGACATAGTCATTTCATAAAGGTCAAGCAGCATTGTTAGGTCTTTGCGCATAAGTATGATACTCCCTTTTTAGAATATTACTATTATAATACCCTCATTAGATAATATTGTCAAATAAAAATACACGGCAGGATACCTGCCGTGTATGATTTTTAATACATTCCGCCTGCTGCAGCTGCGGCATTTGCGGCTGCGGCTGCAATTGCGGGATCTTCTTTTTTATCGGTTACGAGCGACTCGGTTGTGAGCACCATAGATGCCACCGAAGCGGCATTCTGAAGAGCCGAGCGAGTTACCTTTGTTGGGTCAACGATGCCTGCCTTGAGCATATCAGTATATTCCTCGTTGTATGCATCAAAGCCATAGTTAACCTTGCCGGAAGAAAGAATCTTATCGATGATAACAGAGCCCTCAAGACCTGCATTTGCAGCAATCTGACGAACGGGAGCCTCAAGCGATTTAAGAACGATGCTAACACCGGTTTTCTCATCGCCAACAGTTTCCTCCATAAGAGCCTTAACTGCGGGGATTGCGTTAATAAGTGCAACGCCACCGCCTGCAACGATACCCTCCTCAACTGCAGCCTTGGTTGCAGCAAGAGCATCCTCGATGCGGAGTTTCTTCTCCTTCATCTCGATTTCGGTTGCGGCACCAACCTTGATAACAGCAACACCGCCGGCAAGCTTAGCAAGACGCTCTTGGAGCTTCTCGCGGTCGAAATCAGAGGTTGTAGTTTCGATTTGGGCGCGGATTTGAGCAACACGAGCGGCAATCTCTGCCTTATCGCCTGCGCCATCGATGATGATGGTATTTTCTTTTCCGATTTTAACCTGTCGAGCGGTTCCAAGCATATCTGCGGTTGCATTCTTAAGCTCAAGTCCGAGTTCCTCGGTAATAACCTGACCACCGGTTAAAATAGCAATATCCTGGAGCATTTCCTTTCTTCTATCGCCAAAGCCGGGAGCCTTAACACCAACGCAGGTGAAGGTTCCGCGAAGTTTATTAACGATAATAGTTGAAAGAGCTTCGCCCTCAATATCCTCGGCAATAATAACAAGCTTTCTACCTGCCTGAACAAGCTGCTCGAGAAGCGGGAGAATCTCTTGGATATTAGAAATTTTCTTATCGGTGATAAGAATGAGCGGCTCATCAATAATAGCCTCCATCTTATCGGTATCGGTTGCCATATAAGGGGTAATGTATCCACGGTCGAACTGCATACCCTCAACAACCTCGGAATAGGTTTCCGCGGACTTGGATTCCTCAACGGTAATGACGCCGTCAGACGTAACCT
>JAZOXC010000155.1:0-15179 GCA_045659535.1 Acutalibacteraceae bacterium | reverse complement strand
ATCGATAAGGGAAGCAGGAATACAACCGCCGGAAGGTCCACCGGTCTGAGCAGCCTTGAACTTCTTACCGTCCGGACTGCCGCCGCCGATTTCTTCGATGATGTGGCGAAGGGTTGTACCCATCGGGATTTCAACAAGACCTGTGTTGTTGATGTTTCCGCCGAGAGCGAAAATCTTGGTTCCCTTGGACTTCTCGGTTCCCATGGAAGCGAACCAATCAGCGCCGCGGAGAATGATCTGAGGAATGTTGGCAAAGGTTTCAACGTTGTTTTCAACGGTGGGAGCGCCGAAGAGACCCTTAACTGCCGGATAGGGAGGACGGGGACGGGGCTCACCGCGGTTACCCTCGATAGAGGTCATAAGAGCGGTTTCCTCACCGCAAACGAATGCGCCTGCGCCAAGACGGATATCAAGGTTGAACTCGAATCCGGTGCCAAAGATATCCTTACCAAGGAGGCCGTATTCACGAGCCTGGTTGATAGCAATCTCTAAACGAGAAACAGCGATCGGATATTCAGCACGAACATAAACATAACCCTGGTTTGCGCCGATAGCGTAACCTGCGATAGCCATAGCTTCGATAAGGGCATGGGGGTCGCCTTCGAGAACCGAACGGTCCATGAATGCACCGGGGTCGCGTTCGTCGGCGTTACAAACAACATACTTCTGGGGAGCCTGGTTAACAGCGGTTAAAGCCCACTTTCTGCCGGTGGGGAATCCGCCGCCGCCGCGGCCACGAAGTCCGGAATCGGTGATGCACTTGATAACATCATCGGGAGTCATCTCGGTTAAAACCTTACCGAGTGCTGCATAACCGTCCATAGCAATGTACTCATCGATTTCTTCGGGGTTGATAACACCGCAGTTACGAAGAGCAACACGAGTCTGGGACTTGTAGAATGCAGTATCGTTGAGCGAAACATTGCCCTCCATCTTTGCGGTTTCCTCATCTCTATACTCGAGGCGGGAAACAACGCGGCCCTTGAGAAGATGCTCTTCAACGATTTCAGCAACATCTTCAGCCTGAACGCGGCTGTAGAAAGTTCCGTCCGGATGGACGATAACGACAGGACCCATAGCGCACAAACCGAAACATCCGGTCTGAACGATTTTGATTTCTTCGGTAAGGCCATGCTTTTCGATGTTTTCAGCGAAAAGCTGCTGGAGGGTAACACTTCCCGAAGAGGTACATCCGGTACCGCCGCAAATCAATACGTGTGAACGAATCATTTGAAATACCTCCGTTTTTGATTATTACTCGGCGATAGTATATTCGGATACTACCTTGCCGTTTTTGAGATGTTCTTCGATGACTCTCTGTGCCTTCTCAGCGGTCATCTTTACATAGGTTGTTTTGGTGGTTGCGTCATAAACCTCAACGATGGGCTCATACTGGCAAAGACCGATACAACCGGTTTGGGTTACAGAAACCTTAGATGCGAGATCGTTTGCGTTAACGCCCTCAACGAATGCGTTAAGAACAGGTCTTGCTCCGGCAGAGATACCGCAGGTTGCCATTCCAACAACAACGCGGCGCTCATCAACGCCCTCGCGAAGAACAACCTTGTCCCTCATCTTGTCTCTGATTGCTTGCAGCTCAGCTAATGATTTCATAATTTATCTTCCCTTTCATTATAATTTTCTTAAAGATTGAGATATTGCTCATTAAGGTAAGCTTCAATCCATTTAATAACTTCGTATTCCGAAAGCGGAACCTCGCCTAAAACCTCGCGAAGTTCGCGGGTATCGAGGACCACCTCGCAGTCGCCCTTCTTATGGCAAAAGTAAAAATCTGTATCGGGGTGCCCCTGGATTAGCGTTGTCATTGTTGCAACAATGTCGCCAAGCGGGGTAAAGTCGATATGATTTTTATAAAAAAGGGCTCTAACGGTTGTTCCGTGGTCAGAGGAATTCTCGGTTTTAACTTTAGAGCTGATGGAAAAGCTTCCATCGGTCTGCTCGGCGCAGAGCTTAAAGAGCGGAATTCCCATTCCAACCTCACGGGTTGTTCTCGTTGTATAAAACGGGTCGGTAACGCGAGAAACTATTTCCTCGCTCATGCCGCAACCATCATCGATAATCTTGATTTCAAAGGTATCATCGGTTTCGGTCAGCAAAATCGAGGTAAGGCTCGCACCCGCTTTAACCGAGTTTTCGGTTATGTCGAGGATGTTAAGAGAAAGTTCTTTCATTTTCCACCTCGCAATAATTTAAATAGCTCCGAGCGAACAGCGGCGCCGCTATATGGCTCATCGGGCAGCAGAAAATAGTTTTGCTTATCGCGAATATCCTGCAGATAATGAGCATCAGAGCTTATCACAACCGTTTTATCTTGTAGCGAAAACCGATCGGTTAGCTCCGCCGCTTTTTCGGGATCGCGAATTTCTATTGCCGAAAAAACGGGGGTCTCGGGAATTGTTCCGAGAACGGCTATAATTCCGTTTGCATCGCGGTCGATATGAGCGGGGTAGCAAACCCCATCAAACCGCGAAACAAGCTCCGGCACCTCATCAAGGCTTATGGTTGTTGCGTTGGATAAAAGGTGGGGCTCGAAGCCTATAACCTCATCATCCTTGCCCATAATAATTTGGTTGCCGAAAATATCGGTTCGGTTTTCAATCTTTATTCGCCTACCATCCACCATATCAGAAAACGCCATTGCTTTTTCGAGCTCCGGAAAAAGGCAAACAACATGAATTTCTTCGGCTGTTGTCAGCTCCATCCCCGCAACAGGTATAATGCCGTAGCTTTTTGCGGCCATAAAAAAGGCGGGGCAGTTTTTGCTGGTGTTGTGGTCGGTGAGTGCCATAATATTGGTTCCCGTTATCGCCGCCATACCCGCCAGGTTATAGGGGGTATTGTCATCATCGGCGCAGGGAGAAAGGCAGGAGTGAACATGAAGGTCGTAGTAATACTTGTTCATAGCAGTTCACTTGCCAATTTTGCGGCAATCGAAAAGGTTGGCTCTTCGCCGCGAAGAATATTGATGCCCTTCTCGCGGGCTGTTTCAATAATATCCTCCTCAAGGGTAACCCCTTCGGCAAGGATAATGCAGGAAACATCCGAAAGTGCTGCAACCGCAAGAATGTTGCGGTTAGACATTATTGTTATCCAGGCATCATCAGATTTTGCTCGACCCATAACCCAAGAAAGCAGGTCGCCTATGTAGGCATCCTTTATCTCGCGGTCGGGCTCGGGAAGGCAAACGACTTGAAGGTTAAACTTTTCTGCAAGTTCGTTAACTTTCATTTTCGCTCTCCTCTCCGAGGCTTTCGAGATATTCCTTAAAGCGGTCGCGCATTATAAGAATGCAGTCGCTCTTTTTGGCGCGGCCTCGAACAACATCCTCTGCAAAAGCTCTGCAGGTCGGGGCGCCGCAAGAACCGCAGTCATATCCCGGTAGCGTCTTGCGAAGTTTTTGAATATCCGACATCATTCTCATCGATTCGGCCATGTTTTCGCTCAGTCGCGAAATGGGGGAATAGGTGGGAAGCTCATCGAAGAAATAATGCTCGGGAACATAGCGAAGCTCCTCTTTTGAGAGGATGTTTTGCGAAACGGGGAGATAACGCTTTAGTTTCCTTAGCTTCGCTTTCGCGATAAAGGGGTTTTGCATTGTTAGCGCTCCGCCAACGCAACCGCCTGTGCAGGCATTGAGTTCAACGAATTCGAGATGTCCAATGTTGCCGTTTTCGATTTGGTCGAGAACATGAATAACATTCTCGATGCCATCGGCGGCAAGATATTTTTCATTAAATATTGCGGTTGCTTCTCCGCCCGAGGCGGCCCAACCAACGCCTATCATTCCCGATTGGGATAGGCTTTGCGGACGAGTGTTATGACTCATCGCGTTTATGAGCATAAAGTAGATATCCCTAATGGGAACAACAACATCTACCCGGCTCTTATAATCGGAAAATCCGTTTTTAACATAGCTCATCTTGGCGGGGCAGGGAGAAATAAAGCAAACGCCTATTTCTTCCGGCTTTAATTCGGGGTGAAGCTGCATAGCTTCCTCTCGCGCCGCTCTTGCCGCGATTTCCATCGGCGGGAGCATACGAATGATATTATCCTTTAAATAGGGGAAACGAAGCTCGATAAGGCGAACAACGGCGGGGCAGGCCGAGCTTATAGCGGGCCTTGCAACGCCCTCTACCTTTAGATAGGTTCTCGTATATGCCGAGCAAAGCTCTGCAGCGCGGGCAACCTCATAAACCTGGTCGAAGCCAATGTCGAGCAGTCCCTGAAGGACATAATCAATGTCGTCAAGATTATCAAACTGTGCATAAAGGGATGGAGCAGGCAAAGCAATTTTATGCTTAAACTTGTCCATATCCTTAAGGATGCCGAGTTCAGCGCGCTTTGCGCCATGGGGACAAACCTTAATGCAAACACCACAGTCGATGCACCTTTCGGTATCTATAACCGCGTGTCCATCACGAACGCGGATTGCCTCGGTAGGGCAGCGGTGAATACAGGTAGTGCAGCCGGTGCATTTTGCGGTATCAAGCGAAACCGAATGCTCGTATGTATTCATGATAATTCCTCGCAGGTGTTAAAAATTGATATAAAGCGAAATAGTAGTTCCTTCGCCGGGGGTGGATTCGATCTCCATTTTGTCGGAATAATTCTTCATGTTAGGAAGACCCATTCCGGCACCAAAGCCGAGAGAACGAACATGGTCGGTTGCGGTAGAAAAGCCTTCCTGCATCGCTTGCTGAATGTCCTTAATTCCGGGACCATGGTCCGAGAGAACAATCTTGATGCCTTCTTCGCTTATCTCAATGTCGGCTTCGCCCCCGCCCGCATGGATAACCATGTTGATTTCGCCTTCATACATCGCAATAGAAGCTCGGCGAATTGTTTCGGGGTCGATGCCAAGCTGGCGCAGCGCTTTTTTTAGCTGAACCGAGGCGAGACCTGCCGAAGTAAAATCGTTGCCGTCTACCGCAAAGTGAAAATGAAGATTATTTTCCATTTTTTACCCCGTTTCCGCAAAGACCGCTGGCATAAAGTTTACCGCATGCCTCATACATACGCTTGTCGGATGCGAGTAAAACGATGCCGCATTCTTCTGCTAATTTAATCATTTCGGGGGTAGGGGTTTTGGAGCGCACAAAAACGATGCAAACCATATCCATCATTTCTGCTGTTCTGATAACCTGCGAATTGACAAGTCCGGTAAGCAAAACCGACTGATCTTTAACATAGGCGAGAACATCGCTCATCATGTCGCTGCCGCAGGCAGAATAAACATGCTTTCCGAGCGAATCCTCTCCGCAGATAACCGATGCGTCCAACAGTTCCATAACCTGACTGATTTTCATACAGATTTTCCTTTACTGAAAGTATAGATTATTAGTCCTGATACTTGGCAAGAATTCCGTCAACATCATCAACGGTAAGTCTGCCGTAAACATCTTCGTTAACGGTTAAAACCGGAGCAAGACCACAAGCGCCGATGCAGCGGCAAGCGGTTAGCGAGAATTTACCATCAGCGGTGCATTCTTCTGCGCCGATTCCAAGACGCTCGCTGATCTTATCGAAAAGATCACCGGAACCCTTAACATAGCAAGCGGTTCCAAGGCAAACAGAGATGTTATACTTGCCCTTCGGGGTAAGAGAGAACTGAGCATAGAATGTAGCAACGCCGTAAACCTTCTCGAGCGGAACATCCATTCCTTCAGCGATCATAACCTGAACCTCGCGGGGCAGGTATCCGTAGATATCCTGTGCCTTCTGCATTACGGCCATAAGCTGACTTTTATCGGATTTATGAGAATCGATAACCTCCAGAAGCTTAGCCTCCTGCTCTTTTGTACCGTTAAAAGGGAGCGAACTGATTTTCTTTAACATGTACTTTTCCTCCTTGATAAGTATGGTATGTATTCAGATTTGTTAAAAAAATAACAATCACAACATACACCATCATAGAGTATAACACATAGTGCAAGATTTTTCCACATATTTTTTAATATTATTATATATTGTTTTTTCATTCATATATCTTGTGCTTCGCCCCGTTTCGACATACTAAAAGCAGTTGAGAAAAGGCGAGGTTTATGATAAAATAAAGAAACAAAGGGAGTGAGAACCGATGAAAAACACATCACTTTGCTATATTTTCCGAGGCGACGAGGTTTTGCTTTTGCATAAAACCCGAAAGGGCGATGGCAATTTCTCGAAATGGCTCGGCATAGGCGGAAAATTTTTAGAAGGGGAAACACCTCTCGAGTGTGTTCTCCGCGAGGCAAAAGAAGAAACAGGACTAACCCTTAATAATCCTCAATATCGGGGGATAATAACCTTTATAAGCGATTGCTGGGATGATGAAATAATGCACCTTTTCACCTGCGATGATTTTTCGGGCGAAATAGGCGAATGTGATGAGGGTGAGCTGCTTTTTGTTCCGCGCGAGAAAATGCTTTCCTTCCCGCATTGGGAGGGGGATAAAATCTTTATAGATTTAATCCTAAAAGATTCGCCGTTTTTCAGGCTGCAGCTTTCGTATGAGGGCGAAAAGCTAAAAGAGCACCAAATAGAATTTCTTTAAGGAGAAAAGCTTATGAATATCTGCGTTTATGGCGCATCAAGCAATGTTATCGATGAAAAATATATAAAAGCGGGCGAAGAGCTCGGTCGGCTCATGGCAAAAGAGGGTCATACCCTTGTTTTCGGCGGCGGTGCGGCAGGACTTATGGGAGCGGTTGCTCGCGGAGCCAAAGAGGGCGGTGGAAAGATTATCGGAGTTGCCCCTTCGTTTTTCAATGTTGATGGAATATTATTCGATGGCTGCGATGAATTTATCTATACCGAAACCATGCGCGAGCGCAAGGCAAAAATGGAAAAATTATCCGATGCATTTTTAATGACTGCGGGCGGAATCGGAACCTTTGAGGAGTTTTTCGAGATACTAACCCTCCGCCAGCTCGGTCGCCATAGCAAGCCGATAGCAATCCTTAATACCGATGGATATTTCGATTCGCTTCTGGCCCTGCTCGATAGGGCGATTGATGAAAAATTCATGACCGAAGCAAACCGCAAAATCTTTGCGATGGAGACTACCCCCGAAAAAGCGCTCGCCCTTTTAACCTCGGGCGAGATTTTCGCGGGCGATATTTCTGAGTTTAAATCCATAGGAAAATAAAAAATTCACAGAATATTCATTGACAAATGTTAGCATCCTAACTATAATGTTAGGGTGCTAACATTTTATTTTTTGGAGGTGCCGAGGATGGAAGCAAGATATATTGGTCCTACCGTTCGAAGGCTAAATAATATGATCAAGCGCGAAACCGAAAAAAGCTCGGTTAAGCAGCAACTTGATAACCTGACAGGACTCCATGGCTGGGTTATAAGATACATAAGCGAGCAGGAAGGCTCGGTATTTCAGCGCGACCTCGAAAAGCGCTTTTCTTGCCGCCGCTCAACCATGAGCAATGTTTTGGCGCTGATGGAAAAGAATGGTCTTATCGAGCGAAAACCATCGGAAAGCGATGGTCGATTAAAGAAAATCATTCTAACCGATTTAGCCCGAAAGGTGCATGAAATGGCCATGGCCGATATGATGCGCCTCGAGGGAATATTATCCGATGGCATCGGCGAAGAGGAACTAAAAACCTTCTTCGCAGTAGCCGATAAGATACGAGCAAATATAGAAAGGAAGGAAAACCATGATTAAGAAATTAGCGGGCGCGGTCCGCGAATATAAAGTGCCCTCGCTGCTCTCGCCGCTTTTTGTTGCGCTCGAGACCTTTGTCGAGTGTATTATCCCCTATGTAACCGCGATTTTGGCCGAGCGAATTCGCCTTGGAACAACCGTGCCGGTTATCGCAAAATACGGCGCTATTTTGGTAGGTCTTGCCTTAACCTCGCTTGCATTCGGTGCGATGGCGGGTCATTTCTGTGCAACCGCATCGAGCGGATTCGGAAAAAATCTGCGCCATGATTTGTTCGAGCGTGTTCAGGGCTTTTCCTTCTCGAATATCGATCGCTTTTCAACCTCAAGCCTTGTTACCCGCTTAACAACCGATGTTACCAACCTGCAAAACGCATATATGATGATAATCCGCGGTGCCATTCGCGGACCTTTGATGGTTGTTTTCTCGCTTATCATGGCATTTACCATGAGCCCCAAACTTTCAACCATTTTCGTTGTCATTGTTCCTGTTTTGGCATTTGGTCTTTTCTATATTGCAAGGAAGGCAATGCCTATTTTCCGCCGAGTTTTCAAAAAATATGATGAGCTTAATAACTCGATTCAGGAAAATGTTAAGGGTATGCGCGTTGTTAAATCCTATGTTCGCGAGGGCTATGAGGAAAAGAAGTTTGCCGATGCCTCGGTTGGCGTTCGAAACGACTTTACCCGCGCAGATAAGCTCTTGGCTTTGAATGCCCCGCTTATGCAGCTATGCTCAAAAAGCATAACCATCGGAGTTTCTCTCTTTGGTGCGATGCTGGTTATAAATAGCCGCTCGGTAGCGCTCGAGGTTAGCCAGCTTTCGAGCCTTATAACCTATGGAATGCAGATTCTTATGAGTCTTATGATGCTTTCCATGACCTTTGTTATGATAACCATGGCAGCCGAATCGGGTCGCCGCGTTTGCGAGGTACTTGATGAAGAAACAACCATTAAAAACCCCGAAAACGCTGTTTCGATTGTTGCCGATGGTTCGATAGATTTTAACGATGTTTCCTTCAAATATTCCGAAAAAGCCGAAAGCTATGCCCTCGAGGGAATAAACCTGCATATCGATTCGGGCAAAACCGTTGGAATAATCGGCGGAACAGGAAGCAGCAAAACAACCCTTATTCAGCTTATTTCCCGCCTCTATGATGTAACCTCTGGCAGCGTTTCGGTTGGCGGAGTTGATGTTCGTGATTATGATGTAGAGGCTCTTCGAAATCAGGTTTCGGTTGTGCTTCAAAAGAATGTTCTCTTCTCGGGAACAATCAAGGAAAACCTCCGCTGGGGCGATAATAACGCAACCGATGAGGAGCTTATCGAGGCTGCAAAAAGCGCCTGCGCTCATGATTTCATAACCTCCTTCCCCGATGGCTACGATACCTATATCGAGCAGGGAGGAACCAATGTTTCGGGCGGTCAGCGCCAGCGCCTTTGTATTGCTCGTGCCCTTTTGAAGAAGCCAAAAATTCTCATCCTCGATGATTCAACCAGCGCGGTTGATACAAGAACCGATGCCCTTATCAGAAAAGCATTCCGCGAGAGCATCCCCGGAACAACCAAGCTCATAATCGCGCAGCGAATTTCCTCGGTTGCGGATGCCGATATGATAATTGTTTTGGATGGCGGCAGAGTAAATGCCGTTGGAACACATGATGAGCTCTTAAAATCTAACGAGATTTATAAAGAGGTTTACTATTCGCAAAATAAGGCAGGTGAAGAAAATGGCAGGTCCTAACAGAGGAGCCCCCGGCCCCAAGGGAGGGGTTCCCGGTCCCCGCGGAATGCGCGGAGGTCCGAAGGCCAAGGATGCAAAGGGTTCGCTTGGTCGCCTCATAAAGTTTTTAATATCCGACTATAAGTTTTCGCTTATCATAGTTCTTATCTGCCTCGTTTTCGGAACCACAGCCCTTTCGGTTACCTCGATTTTTCTTAAAAACCTGGTAGAAATAGTTGAAGCAGGACTAAAGGCGGGCGAGCTCCCGGGCGGCGGTTATAGCGCCGCGCAGGGCTTTGCCGCGATTAAGGGCGACCTTTTCACCCTTATCGGAATAATGACGGGTGTGGCCGTTATCGGTATCGTTTCGATAACCATCCGTGAGCGCATGATGGCAACCATAACCCAAGGCTTCCTCCAAAAAATGCGCGGCAGAATGTTCTCAAAGATGCAGAGCCTGCCGCTCCGCTACTTCGATACCCATACCCATGGCGAAATAATGAGCTATTATACCAATGATATCGATACCCTTCGCCAGCTCATTTCCCAGAGTATACTCGCGTTTTTAACCTGCGCCGTTACCCTTATAACCTTGGTTGCAATAATGCTCTACTATAGCATTTGGCTTTCGCTTGTGCTGTTCGTTGGCGTTTTTGTTATGTTTAAGATAACCAAGAAAATTGGCGGCAACAGCGCGAAATTCTTTATGCGCCAGCAAAAATCCCTTGCAAAAACCGAAGGCTTTGTTGAAGAAATGATGCATGGTCAAAAGGTTGTTAAGGTTTTCTGCCATGAAGATGAGAATATGGAAAAATTCAATGAGCTAAACGAGCAGCTCTACGAGGATGCTCGCCAGGCCAACCGTTTTGCCAATATTCTTATGCCGATTCTCAACAATGTAGGAAACATACTCTATGTTTTAATCGCGTTTGTCGGCGGTGTTCTAATCGTTGTTGATGCACCCTCGTTTTCGCTTTCGGGTCAGGCGCTCAGCTATGCGATTGTTCTTCCGTTCCTTAACATGACCAAGCATTTCTCCCAAAATATAAGCCAAATGTCGCAGCAGATAAACTCGGTTGCGATGGGTCTTGCGGGAGCCGAGCGAATCTTCGAGCTTTTGGATGAAAAGCCCGAAGAGGATAATGGCTATGTAACCCTTGTTAACGCAAAGGTTGATAAGGATGGAAACATCGAGGAATGCGAGGAGCGAACCGGAGTTTGGGCTTGGCGCCATCCGCATGAGGCCGATGGCAGCGTTACCTATACCCTATTAAAGGGCGATGTTGTATTCGAGAATGTCGATTTCGGCTATATCCCCGAAAAGATAGTTCTCCATAATGTTTCGCTTTTTGCCCGCCCGGGCGAGAAGGTTGCCTTCGTTGGTGCAACCGGAGCAGGTAAAACCACCATAACCAACCTTATAAATCGCTTCTATGATATCGCCGATGGTAAAATCCGTTATGATGGTATAAACATAAACAAGATAAGAAAATCCGATCTTCGCCGTTCGCTCGGTATAGTTTTGCAGGAAACCAACCTCTTTACGGGAACGGTTATGGATAATATCCGTTACGGTCGACTTGATGCAACCGATGAGGAATGTATCGAGGCCGCAAAGCTCGCTAATGCACACAGCTTCATTTCGCGTCTGCCCGAGGGATATAACACCATGCTCGTATCGGATGGAGCAAACCTTTCGCAGGGTCAGCGCCAGCTGCTTTCGATTGCTCGCGCGGCGGTTGCGGATCCTCCGGTTATGATACTCGATGAGGCAACCTCCTCCATCGATACTCGAACCGAAGCCATTGTTCAAAAGGGCATGGATTCGCTTATGAAGGGCAGAACCGTTTTTGTTATCGCCCATCGCTTATCAACCGTTCAAAACTCGGATGTTATAATGGTTCTCGAGCAAGGCCGAATCATCGAGCGCGGAAACCATGAAGCGCTTGTTGCCGAAAAGGGAAAATATTATCAGCTCTATACCGGCGCATTCGAATTAGAATAAAAGAAAACCACCCCAGGGCGGCTGCGGTTAGGGATAATTCGCCTAAAAAAGCAAATTTTTGCGACCTAATATGTTAAAAAGCCACGGTACGCGACAGCGTTACCGTGGCTTTTTGCCTTTTATTTCACTAAAAATTTGTATTTTTTAGGTGCAAGCAGTTTTGTAACCAAAAGTTTTGTTTTGTTCGCGAAGACTTTACTCCGCAGTAATACTTTGTGTATTACAAGGAGGAAAGGCAAGCGAAGATTCAAAACTCGGTTCCAAAACCGATTTCTCCCTAACCGCAGCCGCCCAAACTTGGGTGGTTTTTTAATTTAAAGAAGATTTTCGAGTTCGCGCATTTTATCGCGGCTCGGCTCGGGAATGTGCCCGAAAGGAAAGGGAATGCCGAGGTTATCATATTTAGCGCTGCAAAGCTTTTTAAAGGGCAAAAGCTCGATTTTATCGATGCAGCGGTGCTCTTTTGCTATCTGCGCGAGCGCGCGGATATTCTCCTCGTTATCGTTGAGCGAGGGGATAATAACCTGGCGTAGGGTTGTTGGAATTTTTCGTTCCTCGAGCTTTTCAAGGAATAAAAGAGGCTCATTAATCGAGCATCCAACCGCCTCGCGATATAGCGCATCATCGGTATATTTAATATCGAGCAAAACCCTATCCGTAACCGCCAAAAGCTGTTCGGTCTCCTCGTTCCAAAGGCAACCCGAGGTATCAAGACAGGTGTTAATCCCCGCCTCCTTGCAAAGCGCGAAAACCTCGCTCGTAAACTCCGCCTGCAAAAGCGGCTCGCCGCCCGAGATGGTTATTCCTCCCGCAGCTCCGAAATATTCGCGGTAGCGCAGAACGCGGTTTTTAATCTCTTCGGCCTCTATTTCCGTTCCGCCAGCCATATCCCATGTATCGGGGTTATGGCAGCAGCCGCATCGAAGCGGGCAGCCCTGCATAAAAACAACGAATCTAATGCCCGGTCCATCGGTAGCGCCGAGGCTTTGGATAGAATTTATTCTTCCAATCATGGCTACATACTCTCGTGGAAGGTTCGGCTTATAACCTCGCGCTGCTGCTCGCGGGAAAGCTTGTTAAAGTTTACCGCATATCCCGAAACACGAATGGTAAGGTTGGGATAAAGCTCGGGGTTTTCATAAGCTCGCATAAGGGTCTCGCGGTTTAGAACGTTTATGTTGATGTGGTGAGCCATTTTTGCAAAATAGCCATCAAGAATAGCAACAAGGTTTCCTACCTGCTCCTCCGAATCGCGACCGAGAGCCTCGGGGGTTATCGAGAAGGTGTTCGAGATACCATCGCGGCAGTCATCATAGGAAAGCTTTGCAACCGAGTTGAGCGATGCGAGAGCACCGTTTTCTTCGCGGTTGTGCATCGGGTTTGCTCCCGGTGCAAAGGGCTCGCCTGCGCGGCGACCATCGGGGGTAGCGCCGGTATTCTTACCATACATAACATTAGAGGTTATGGTAAGAACCGAGAGGGTATGGATAGCGTTGCGGTAGGTTGGGGTTTTGCGAAGCTCGGTTATAAAGCGATGGGTCATTTCTTTAGCTATGAGGTCAACGCGGTCATCATCGTTTCCGAATTTCGGGAAATCGCCCGTGGTTTCGAAATCGGTGATAAATCCGCTCTCATCGCGAAGCGGCTTAACCGAGGCAAACTTTATTGCCGAAAGGCTATCGGCAACAACCGAAAGACCCGCAATACCGAACGCCATCAAGCGCTCAACAGAGGTATCGTGAAGCGCCATCTGAATCTTCTCGTAGCAGTATTTATCGTGCATATAGTGGATGATGTTCATGGTGTTAACATAGAGGCGGGAAAGCCATTCCATATAAACAGCAAAACGTTCAACCACAGTGTCATAATCGAGTTTATCGCCCGCAAGCGGCTCCATCTGAGGACCGATATGCATTTGGCTGGTTGTGTCGTAGCCGCCGTTTATGGCAATAAGCAAAAGCTTTGCAAGGTTGCAGCGGGCGCCAAAGAACTGCATCTGCTTGCCGAGCTTCATAGCCGAAACGCAGCATGCGATGGCATAGTCATCGCCAAAATCGGGGCGCATAAGATCATCGTTTTCGTATTGAATCGAATCGGTATCGGCCGAAACCTTGGCGCAAAAGCGCTTAAAGCCTTCGGGCAGCTGGGTTGACCATAAAACGGTAAGATTCGGTTCGGGAGAGGAATCGAGGGTATAAAGGGTGTTAAGAATGCGGAAGCTGCTCTTGGTAACAAGGGTTCTTCCGTCTTCGCCCATACCGCCAACGGCCTCGGTTATCCACATCGGGTCGCCGCCGAAAAGCTCGTTGTATTCGGGGGTGCGGAGATGGCGGGCGATACGAAGCTTTATAACAAAATCATCAAGAAGCTCCTGAGCCTTGGCCTCGGTAAGTGTGCCTGCTTTTATATCGCGTTCGATATAGATATCGAAAAATGTCGAAACTCGACCGAGCGACATAGCTGCGCCGTTCTGCTCTTTGATAGCGCCGAGATATGCAAAATAGGTCCATTGGATGGCCTCGCGGGCATTCTTTGCGGGCATGCTGATATCAAAGCCATACATTTCGGCCATTTCCTTGAGCTTTCCAAGGAACATAATCTGGCGGAAAAGCTCCTCCTCAAGGCGGATATTTTCGGTATTAAAGGGCTTGTCCTCAAGCGCCTTTTTATCGTTTTTCTTTTCTTCGATCAGTCGATCAACGCCATAGAGTGCAACGCGGCGATAGTCGCCAATGATTCGGCCGCGACCATAAGCATCGGGCAGACCGGTTATAACATGGCAACGGCGAGCGGCGCGCATCTCATCGGTATAGGCGCGGAAAACGCCATCATTGTGGGTTGTTCTGTAGTGGAATTCGCTCTCGATAGTATCCGAAAGCTTGTAGCCATATGCCTCACAAGCCTGGCGAGCCATTCGAATACCGCCAAAGGGTGCAATAGCGCGCTTTAGGGGGCGGTTGGTTTGCATGCCAACTATGATTTCGTTTTCCTTATCAATATAACCGGGAGAAAAGCTGGTGAGCGAAGAAACGGTGGCAGTATCAACATCCAGAACTCCACCATACTGGCGCTCAAGAGCGAAAAGTCCCTGAACCTTATTCATAAGGGTCGAGGTACGCTCGGTGGGACCCTCCAAAAAGCTGTCATCACCCAAATATTCGGTATAGTTCAGCTGGATAAAATCGCGAACATCGATGGTATCCTGCCAAACACCCGGTTTAAAACCATTCCAGTTTTCGTGTTTCATTAAATGCGCTCCTTAAAAACAAAAATAAAAGGGCAAACCAGAACACTTTGTGTACTGACTTGCCCAGACGGTCGGCTTTATGATGCTTGCGTTTCCATTGCGTTAATTCGCAAAACCCGTCAGTCACGAAAGCATTTTATTTTGTATATTCATTATAAACAAAACCTTGCCCTTTGTCAACGGAAAAGAATTACCAAAAGAAAGAGGTCCTCGCCAAAATTTTATGATATAAACATACAAAAAAACACCACCCTATCGGATGGTGTTTTTGTTTTGCAAAAGGCGAGCAATAAGGTGCGTAAACATGGGTAAAAACGAAGAAAAGGTGCGTAATTATTTCAAATCTTCGCTGTAAATAAATTGTGTATTTACAGGGATTTTGAAATAATCATTATCTCCGTTATCAATCAGCACCAGTGTGTTCTTATCTTTAATCTCAAACTTGAAGGTTGTGCTTTGTGAGGCGGCGATAACCTTACCACCTGTAATCTCATATGTGCCATGTTCTGCATAAGAAATGACAGAG
>JAZOXC010000154.1:0-9388 GCA_045659535.1 Acutalibacteraceae bacterium | reverse complement strand
AATATGGAAAAATTGCGAATGATGTGATATATTATTATGGAATGATTATCCTGGAGGTAATAAAATGAGTTTAAAGACAGCAAAAAAGGTTGAAGGCGGCAGATATGAGCTCGAGATTTTAATCGATGGAGCAACCTTCTGCGATGCAATCAACAAGGTTTACAAAAAGGAAGGCAAGAACATAGCTATCCCCGGTTTCCGTAAGGGAAAGGCTCCGCTCTATCTCGTTGAGAAGATGTATGGCGAGTCGGTATTTTTCGAGGATGCTCTTAACCTTCTCTATTCCGATGCACTCGAGGCAGCAGCTGAAGAGGCAGGAATCGAGATAGTTGATGATAAGATGGATTTCGATCTCGTTTCGATCTCCAAGCAGGATGGCGTTGATTTCAAGGTAACCTTAACCGTAGTTCCCGAGGCAACCCTCGGCGAGTATAAGGGCCTCAAGGCCGAGCGCGTAACCCCCGTTGTAACCGATGAAGAGGTTGATGCAGAAATCAACCAGATGGCAAACCGCAATGCAAGAATGGTATCGGTTGAGGATCGCGCAGCAGCTATGGAGGATATCGCAGTTATCGATTTCGAGGGCTTCGTTGATGGCGTTGCTTTCGAGGGCGGCAAGGGCGAATCCTATTCCTTAACCTTAGGTTCGGGTCAGTTCATCCCCGGCTTCGAGGAGCAGGTTGCAGGTCATAATGTTGGCGAAGAGTTCGATGTTAATGTAACCTTCCCCGAGGATTATCAGGCAGAAGACCTTAAGGGCAAGCCTGCAGTATTCAAGGTAAAGCTTCATGAAATCAAGAAGCGCGAATTACCCGCTATCGATGATGAGTTCGCAAAGGATGTATCCGATTTTGATACTTTAGCAGAACTCAAAGAAGATATCAAGAAGCGTCAGTTAGAGCACAAAACTCATCATGCTGACGAAGCAGTAGAAAACGACCTCGTTGATCAGGTTGTTGAAGGCATGAAGGTTGAGATTCCCGATGCAATGATCGAGTCTCGCTGCAACCAGAGCCTTGAAGACTTCGCATACAGACTTCAGATGCAGGGTCTCAACATCGAAACCTATCTTCAGTATATGGGAACCAACGCAGATGACTTTAAGGCATCCTTCCGTCCCCAGGCTGAAAAGCAGGTTAAGATGCGCCTTGCACTTGAGACCATCGTAAAGCTCGAGAAGATCGAGGTTAGCGATGAGGATGTTGCCGCTGAAATCGTTAAGATGGCAGAGGCTTATGGCGTTAGCGAAGAGCAGGTTAAGAAGGCCGTTCCCGCAAAGGAAATCAAGAAGGACCTCGCTGTAACCAAGGCTTTAGAGATCGTTAAGTCGACCGCAGTTGTTACCGATGTAGAGAAGAAGGCAGAAAAGCCGGCAGCAAAGAAGCCCGCCGCAAAGAAGACTACCACTTCTACCGCAAAGAAAACAACCTCTACCGCTGCAAAGAAGACCACTACCGCAGCAAAGAAGCCCGCAGCAAAAAAGCCTGCCGCTAAAAAGACAGAAGAAAACAAAGACTAATTTTTAAATGGCAGGAGTAATAACCCCTGCCATTTAGTCGATTATAAATGAATTTTTTTGAACATACTATTATTCATTAGGAGGTATTTTATGGATATGAGTTTTGTTCCCTATGTTATCGAGCAAACAAGCCGCGGAGGGCGTTCTTATGATATTTTCTCCCGCCTGCTCAACGACCGTATCATTATGCTTAACGACCAGGTTGATAATACAACCGCAAGCCTTATCATCGCCCAAATGCTCTTTTTAGAGGGTCAGGATCCCGATAAGGATATCAGCTTCTATATCAATAGCCCCGGTGGTTCTGTTTCGGCAGGTATGGCCATCTATGATACCATGCAGTATATCAAGTGCGATGTTAGCACAATCTGCGTTGGTATGGCCGCAAGCATGGGCGCATTCCTTCTTGCCGCAGGTGCAAAGGGCAAGCGCTATGCTCTCCCTAACAGCGAGATTATGATTCATCAGCCCCTAGGCTCTGCCGAGGGTCAGGCAACCGATATTCTCATCCATGCAAAGCATATCGAAAAGATTCGCGAGAATATCAATACCATTCTCGCAGAAAAAACCGGTCGCCCGATCGAGGAAATCCGCCGCGATACCGAGAGAGATAACTTTATGTCGGCAGCCGAAGCCGCCGAATATGGCCTTGTTGATAAGGTAATAACTAAGCGATAAGAGGAATCTTAATGGCTAATAATAGAGAAAACGAAATTCGCTGTTCATTCTGCGGCAAATCGCAGGATGAGGTTTACCGCCTTGTCGAGGGTCCCGGTGTTTATATTTGCGATCAATGTATCGAGTTTTGCGGCTCGCTCATAGGAGATGACCGCAAGAACGAAAAAGCTTCCAAAGGGGATAAAAAAGGCGAATTCAAGCTTCTAACTCCCCGCGAAATCAAAGAAAAATTAGATGAATACGTTATCGGTCAGGATGATGCAAAAATCGCCCTTTCGGTTGCCGTTTATAATCATTATAAGCGCATCAATGGCGGGGCAGATGATGGTGTTGAACTAACCAAAAGCAATGTGCTGATGCTCGGACCTACCGGTGTTGGTAAAACCCTCTTGGCCCAAACTCTTGCAAAGGTTTTAGATGTTCCGATTGCCATAACCGATGCAACAACCCTCACCGAAGCAGGCTATGTTGGCGAAGATGTTGAAAACATCCTTCTCCGACTTATTCAGGCCGCCGATTTCGATGTTGAGCGCGCCGAAAAGGGTATCATCTATGTTGATGAAATCGATAAAATTGCCCGCAAAAGCGAAAATACCAGTATAACCCGCGATGTTAGCGGCGAGGGCGTTCAGCAGGCCCTACTTAAAATCCTCGAGGGAACCGTTTCCAATGTTCCTCCGCAGGGTGGAAGAAAGCATCCGCAACAGGAGTTTATCCAAATCGATACAACCAATATCCTTTTTATATGCGCAGGTGCCTTTGATGGCATCGATAAGGTAATCGAAAAGCGCATCGGCGGAAGCAGCCTCGGCTTTGGCGCAGAGGTTAAATCCGAAAAGGATATAAAGAGCGAAATCGAAGCCGTAACCCCAACCCATAAAGACCTTGTTAAGTTCGGAATGATTCCCGAACTCGTTGGTCGTCTCCCGGTTATAACTGCGCTTCAAAACATGGATAGCGAGGCGCTCATCCGCATCATGACCGAACCCAAAAACTCGGTTATAAAGCAGTATAAATCGCTGTTTTCGATGGATGGAGTCGAGCTCGAGTTCTCGAGTGATGCCCTCTCGCGCATTGCCGATATAACCATCGAGCGCAAAACCGGTGCTCGCGGACTTCGTTCGGTAATCGAGGGAGTATTGCAGAAGATTATGTTCGAAATTCCCTCCGACAAAACCATCGAAAAGGTGGAAATAACCGCCGAAACAGTCGATGGCGCCGAACCCCTAATAACCCGCAAGAAATAAAGCAATAAAAAAAAGACCACGGAAATCCGTGGTCTTTTAATTTTATCTTATTATTTCTTCTCTTCCTTGAACTTTTCAACAACCTTCTGGATGCGATCAACCGGGTCGAGAAGCTTGCTTATGGAGTTATCGCAGTTGAGTGTATCGATAAGGAGAGCGATATACTTACTCATGTTAACACTGCAATACCAATCGCGCTCTAAAAGCTCGGGAGTCTGGTAGATAAGGTTGGTAGTGAAAACCTTGGTAATATAGCCGTTCTTGTAGTATTCATCAAACTTTTCAAGTCCATCAACAAAGAGACCAAAGGTTGAGAACATGAAGATGCGGTTTGCGCCCATTTCCTTGAGCTTTTTGGCGATATCAAGCATCGATTCGCCCGAGGAAATCATATCATCAACAATGATAAGATCCTTTCCTGCAACATCGCTGCCTAAAAACTCGTGTGCAACGATGGGGTTCTTGCCGTTAACAACAACAGAATAGTTGCGGCGCTTATAGAACATACCGAGGTCGAGACCTAAAACAGAGGAGTAGTAGATGCAGCGACCCATTCCGCCCTCATCGGGAGAAACGATCATAACCTTATCGCGATCGAGTTCAAGGTCGGGTGTTGATTTAAGGAGGGCCTTAATCATCTGGTAAGCAGCCTGAACGTTATCGAAGCCGCCGATCGGAATAGCATTCTGAACTCTGGGGTCGTGGGCATCGAAGGTTATAATGTTGCTAACACCCATCTGAACGAGCTCCTGAAGCATCATAGCGCAGTCGAGCGATTCGCGGGAGGTTCTTCTATGCTGTCTGCCCTCATAGAGCATCGGCATAATAACGGTTATTCTTCTTGCCTTACCGCCAAGAGCAGCGATAACGCGCTTTAAATCTTGATAATGGTCATCGGGCGACATCGGAACAGTTTGTCCATACATTTTGTAGGTAACGCTGTAATTAAAGCAGTCGCAAAGGATGTATGCATCAAGTCCGCGAGCCGAATGGTGAAGAACGCCTTTACCTTCGCCGGTTCCGAAGCGGGGGCAGTTTGCCTCAACAACAAAGGTTTCCTCTTCGGGGGTATCTCTCCATTGCGAAAGATAATAGTCAACGCTTGCTGCAATATCCTCGCAGCCCTTCATGCTGATAACGGCAAGCTCGCCGAAAGGAGCATGTGTAAAATTAATACTGGCCATATAATCGCCCTCCAAACAATTATTTGTATCCCTATCATACCACATAATTGCCCTCATGAAAAGAGCAAAAATGACATTTTTCAATATTTTATTGAAAATATTTTAATTGATAATGATCCTGTAATTTGATATAATGAATTTAAAGTATGTAAAAAGGGTGATGAAAATGGTAAAAGTATCGCTTATAACCCACACACCGGACCCCGAGCGCGCCGTTGCGGCCGCTGCAAAACTATGTTATTCTCCCGCAACAATCGATGATATCCGCGAGGGTTTAACCGATGAAAAAACCGCATCTTTTGTTGATATGCTGGCATCCATCGGTCATGAAAGCCCCCTTGAGCACATCTCCTTCACCTTTGGAGTGGAGGGCGTTTCCCGCGCATGCACTCATCAGCTTGTTCGCCATAGAATAGCATCCTATTCTCAAAAGAGTCAGCGCTATGTGAGCGAGGGCGGATTCGAATATATCGTTCCCCCCGAGGTAGAGGCTGTCCCCGAGGCACTCGAGCTTTATAAAAAAGCTATGGCCGAGGATCAGGAATACTATGAAAAAATTGCCGCAGTGCTAAAAGAAAAGCATTTAAAAGAGATGATGAAAAGCGGAATGGATGAAAAAGCAGCCGCTCGTGCCGCCGAAAAGAAGGCAATCGAGGATGCCCGCTTTGTTCTTCCCAATGCCTGCGAAACTAAAATCGTTGTAACCATGAACGCAAGAAGCCTGCTTAACTTCTTCCGCCATCGTTGCTGCAACCGCGCCCAATGGGAAATCCGCGAGGTTGCAGATGAGATGCTTCGCCTTGTTAGCGCTGTTGCGCCCAATCTCTTCAAAAAAGCAGGTGCTCCCTGCGTTGCGGGCGCTTGTCCCGAAGGCAAAATGACCTGTGGAAAGGCGGCCGAAATGCGCGAGCATATCAAGGCCTTAAAGGGTTAATTATGGGCAAGCTTATAGTAATCGAAGGTCTCGATGGCTGCGGAAAATCAACCCAGCTCGAGCTGCTCGGCAAAAACCTGGCGGCAGCAGGGGTTGATAATAAAACCGTTTCTTTCCCCGATTATAATGAGAATTCGAGCGCCCTCGTTAAAATGTATTTAGGCGGAGAATTCGGAAGTAATCCCGGCGATGTTAACGCCTATGCCGCATCACTTTTCTATGCGGTTGATCGCTATGCTTCCTATAAAAAGCATTGGCAGGATTATTATCTTGGCGGCGGTGCGGTAATTTCGGGAAGATATGTAACCTCGAATGCCGTTCACCAAACCGCAAAACTCCCCGAAAACGAATGGGATGAGTATCTTTCCTGGCTTTATTCCTTGGAATACGGTAAGGTTGGAATTCCTAAACCCGACCTTGTTATCTTCCTCGATATGCCAACCGAGCTATCCAAAAAACTGCTCGAAAAGCGCTATGGCGGGGTAGAGGAGAAAAAGGATATCCACGAAAAGGATATCGCATATCAAAACGCCTGCCGCAAAGCTGCGCTCTATAATGTCGAGCATGCCGGCTGGAAGGCGATTTCTTGTGCCGATGGCGATAGAATCAGATCGGTCGATGAGATCGCGGCCGATGTTCTTTCGGCGGCAATGGATGCTATTTTGAGTAAATAAAAAGGATTGATACTTTTTGGTATATGTTTTTTTAGCAAACGGTTTTGAAGAAACCGAAGCACTCGTAACGGTTGATGTTTTTCGCCGTGCGGGCTATAAGGTTTTAACCGTGGGCGTAGGCGGTGAATATTTAACCGGCTCGCATGGTATAGAGGTAAAGGCCGATGCGGTTGAATCCGAGGTTTGCCCCGATTCTTCGCTCGAGGCGGTCGTTCTCCCGGGCGGAATGCCGGGAACCTTGAACCTAAAGGCGAGCAAAAAGGTTGCAGAGTTTGTAAATTTCGCCGCAGAAAATAAGAAAATAATCGGCGCCATCTGCGCTGCACCCTCGGTGCTCGGCGAGATGGGTCTGCTCAACGGCCGTGTTGCAACCTGCTATCCGGGTTTTGAAGAAAAACTGCTCGGTGCCCAGGTCGAAAAGGCCGCCTGCTGCATTAGCGATAATATTGTAACCGCCGCAGGAGCCGGAGCTGTTTTCGAGTTTTCGTTTGCGCTTGTCGATATTATATCCTGGAACGAGGGAAAAACCGAATATGGCGATTTCTCGCTCTCGGAGGGTATTGAGGAGTCGATGCAATGCGTCCGGTAGATATAAGACAGTATAAGCAGCAAATCCGCGAGGAAAGCCGAAAAAGGCGAACCGAAATGGGCGCCGAGCGCCGAGCCGAGCGCGATAAAAAAATCGCCGAAAATGTTCACCGACTGCATCAGTATCCGCCCTCGGAAACCCTGCTTATCTATGTTTCAACCCCGATAGAAATATCAACAAAAGAAATAATCGAAAATGCCTGGGCCGATGGAAAAAAGGTTGCCGTTCCGCGTTGTATCGAGGGAACCCGCCTTATGGAATTTCATTATATAACCTCGTTTTCGGATCTAAAATCCGGAACCTTTGGGGTTTTAGAGCCCTGTGAGGACCTCCCGGTTGTAACCGATTTTTCGGGTTGCCTTATGATAGTTCCTGCCATGCAGTTTGATATCTATGGCTTCCGCCTTGGCTACGGCAAAGGGTATTACGACCGCTATATGTCCCGCTTCACGGGTGTTTCGGCAGGACTCTGCTATTGCGAGGAGCTTCGCCGACATATGTATCACGGCAGATATGATAAACCCGTTGATATCATAGTTACCGATCGATATATAAGAACATGCAAAAAACAAAACTCCAACTACGGAGGTTAAAAAATGGAAAACGAAAATATAAATCTTTCGGGCAACCCGATAATCGAGCCCGAAACCGAGCCGACTACCGAACCTGCCGCAGCCCAACCGCAGCCCTCGGGTCGTCATGCAAAAAAGAAGATGTCAACGGCTAAGAAAATTCTCATCGTTTTTGCAGCTCTTGCAGCTGTTGGACTCATAATATCGGGAATCCTCTTTGCCGATTACCTTGGCCTTTCCCTCGAGAAAGCAAGCGAGGTTACCATCGTTGTTCCCAAAGGCGCCTCAACCGCCGAGATAGCCGAAATGCTCGAGGATGCCGATATTATCGAATATCCTATCTTCTTCCGAATTTATACCCGAGTTAAGGGCTATGATGGCCTTTATCAATACGGAACCTATACCTTCGGAACGCGCGATGGCTATTCCGCCCTTGCAAAGGTGCTTATGTCGCAGGGCGAACGCGAAAAAACCGCAAAGGTAACCATTCGCGAGCGCGCATCGGTTGATGATATCGCAAAAGCGCTCGAGAAGGGCGGAGTTTGTACCGCCGATGATTTCTATGCGGCGCTAACCCAAAAGACTTACGACTATGACTTTTTAGATGGCATCCCCGCGGATGAGGTTCACTACCTCTTTGAAGGATATCTTTTCCCCGATACATATGATTTCTATGCCTATGATTCCAAAGAGTGCGCCGTTTTAGCGGTTGATAAAATGCTCGGCGAGATGGATAAGGTTCTGCGCGAGGAAAATGCCTATGAAAAGGCAGAGGCTATGGGCTATTCGATTCATGAGATTATAACCATGGCATCAATAGTCGAGCTCGAAGCCAGCGGTCAACCTACCGAAATGGCAAATGTTGCGCAGGTTTTCTATAACCGACTCGAAAATTGGGATAACCCGCTGCTTGGCTCTTCGCCAACCCGCAAATATCCCTATGGCAACGGCTCCTATGATACCAATACCGAACCGGGACTACCGCCGGGACCCTATTGCTCTCCGAGTTTGAATGCCATCCGTGCCGCCCTTAATCCCAATAGCGATTTAGAGGCAACCTATTTCGTAACCGATGCTTCGATGAAGTTCTATTATACCTATTCCTATTCGGAGCATATCAATATCATAAATAAACTAAAGGCAGATAAAAACTGGATTTATGAAACATATTAAACTTCCCGAGCTGCTCTGTCCCGCAGGGGATTTAACCCGCCTTCATGCCGCGGTTGATTTCGGCGCAGATGCAGTTTATTTAGCGGGCGAGGAATTTGGTATGCGAACCGCCGCCAAAAACTTCTCGCTCGATGACCTTAAAAAAGGCATTGATTATGCCCATAGTCATGGTGTTAAGGTTCATGTAACCTGCAATACCATCCCGCATAACGATGAAATCGAGCGCCTTCCGGAGTTTTTATCGGCGCTTGATTCCTTGGGTGCCGATGCTGTTATCGCATCCGATATAGGAACCATCGGGCTTGTAAAAAAATATGCCCCCAATACCGAACTTCATGTATCTGTTCAGTCGGGCATAGTGAACTATCTAACAGCCCGTGAGTTCTATAACATGGGTGCCAACCGAGTAGTTTTGGCCCGCGAGCTATCGCTCGATGAGATTGCCGAAATCCGCGCAAAAACCCCAAGTGATCTTATGCTCGAGAGCTTTGTTCATGGCGCAATGTGTGTATCCTTCTCGGCAAGATGCCTGCTCTCAAGCTATATGACAGGTCGCGATGCAAACAGAGGCGATTGCGCCCAGCCCTGCCGCTGGAGCTATTCGCTGATGGAGGAAAAGCGCCCCGGTCAGTATTTCGATATAACCGAAAACGAAAAGGGAACATATATCCTTAATTCCAACGACCTTTGCATGGCCGAACATTTGGATAAAATGGTGAAAGCGGGAATAGGAAGCCTTAAAATCGAGGGCAGAGCAAAATCACACTACTATGTTGCCGTTACTGCAAATGCCTATCGTGGCGCGCTCGATAAGTCGG
>JAZOXC010000153.1:0-3967 GCA_045659535.1 Acutalibacteraceae bacterium | reverse complement strand
AGTAACGATGATTTTCTTCTTTCCCTCGAACGAGGAAAGAACATTAACCGCCTCGAGGCAACCCTCGGGGTTGGCATTATAAGCATCATCAATAAGGGTAGAGCCGTTTATAAAGGCCTTGAGCTCAAGGCGATGCTCGGTTGGGGTTAATCGCGAAACGGCATAGCAAATAGCCTTGTCTGAAAGACCGAGCCTTTTTGCAACCGCAACACCTGCAGTAATGTTTAGAACATTGTGGCGACCGAGAAGTCGGGTCTTGAGCGGGATTCTATCCCCATCGCAAACAACATCAAATCGGGCACCAAAGCTGCCATAGGTGATGTTATCTGCATAAACATCGCAGTCGGGTGTTGTGCCGTAGGAGGTTGTGTTATAACCTGCTCCGCGGGCGCGTATAATTTCATTATCGTAGTTAAGGAAAACCTCGTTTGCCGAATCTGCGAGCTCAAACTTGGTATCGGCAACCGTTTCTATGTTTCCAAATGTATCAAGATGCTGCGGACCAACCGAGGTTATAACTCCGATTTGCGGCGCGGCAATATCGCAGATTTCCTTGATATCGCCCTTCTTCTTTGCGCCCATCTCGCAGATGAATATATCGGTCTCGGCGCGAAGATGCTCGCGAACGGTTCGAACAACGCCCATGGGGGTATTAAAGCTGCCGGGGGTTGCGGTAACATTAAAGCCCTCGTCGAGCAGCCCTTTTAGGATAAACTTGGTTCCGGTTTTGCCGTAGCTTCCGGTAACTCCGATGGTTGTAAGGGAGGTTGCGTTTTTAAGGATTCGGCGAGCCTCGTTAACATATTTTTTGGATATCAGCTTTTCGATAGGCGAGGTAACCGCAAGAATCATAAAAGCCAAAACCCAAGAGAAGGATGCGAGAATAATAAGAGCAGCATAAAACGCGATAGAAAGTATTCCGCTTGTCAGCGCGCCCGCAGCCGCAAAGCCGATAGCGAAAACCGTTCCCGCAAAATACATGCGCTTAACCCTCGCGGTAACAACAAGGGGCTTTATTGACTTTCGGTTAAGTTTTTTGGATGCCGATGCAAATAAATAGGATGCAAGCAGCGAAAGGAAGGCGAAGAAAAAGAGGAAAACGACCGAAACGGCAGTTTTATTTTTCGATGCCGAATAAAGGAACCATAAAAATCCGCCGCCCAAGAGAAGCGAAAAAATCCTGCCAAAGGCGAAGGGGTGGTTCTCCTTGAGCCATCCGAAATAGCGGGATGCAAAATATGAGTTTTGCTGGAGCATTTGAAGCTGTCTTGTAGCGCCAATTACCGCAAAAAGGGCGGTAAGCAGCGAGAAGATAGCCTTTAAAACTAAAATTTCCATTATTTAACCCCTAAAAAACTTTTAATAATCGCATGGGCAAGATTCGGATTTTCGATAAACGACCAATGCCCTGTATCCTTTATAACGCAGAGACCGCAATCCAGAATCCTGCTTTCGATGATTTTGGCATCCGAAAGGGGGGTTGCGGTATCGTTTTCGCCCCAGATAAGAAGGGTAGAGGCTTCGATGTTTCCAAGAATATCGCGAATATCGGTATTAACAAGATTAACAAGAGTTTGGCGGAGAACGAGCGGCGCCGCGTTATAGTCGGCCGAGCCGAAATACGAGCGAGCGCGGTCGAGCAGTCCGCTGCAGGGCTTTTTAAGTCCCGGAAGGGTGCAAAAGCCTTTGATTATTTTAAAGCTGCGGGCTCGCATACGGGTCTTAAGGCTCTTTTTCGGAATAAGACCTGCCGAATCAAGAAGAACGAGCCTTTTTGGGCAAACTATTTTATCGGCAGCCATCTTAAGGCAAACGCGGCCGCCATGCGAATGACCAAACATGGTAAAATCCGAGAGCTCGAGCTTTTCGCAGAACGCTTTTATAAGGGAGGTGTAGTCGGATAGACTCCAAGGCTCGCTCATAATATCGCTCTTTCCGCAACCGGGGAAATCGAGCGCAATGCAGCGATAGCTGCCCTTTATTGCCGAAATGATGCCGCGATAAGCATCAGAGGATGAACCCCATCCGTGCAGCATGAGGCAGATAGGACCTTCGCCCTCGTCTATATAGTTGATGTTAAGACCGTCGATGTTTATGTTCAAGTCTGTCATCTCCCAAAATTTATCCATTTTACTTATTATACCAAATAACTATACGGAATAGAAGAGAATTTTTTAGGTTTTTAAAATAATTTTATTTTTTAGCATATACTTAAAATAGTGGTTTACATTTCCGAAAATGTGTGATATACTTAAGGAAACATATACTCAAAGTGAGGTTAATATTATGAAAAAAGTTTTAGCAATACTTTTCTCTGCTCTCTTAGTTTTCTCTGTTTTCGCTTTCTCTGCATCCGCAGCAGGAACTCTTGGCGCAAATGAGCAGGAAGTTCTCGATTTCCTTTCTTCTAAAGAAACCTATAAGGTTGGCGACAAGGATTTCACCTTTAAAATCCCCGCAAACTATGTAAATCAGGCAAAGGCTTTCTTCGCAGGCACTGAGGGTGATATCACCGCAGAGCAGGCAAAGACCATCATCGATTTTGTTAAGGAAGGCGAAGCCCTCGTTAAGGAAACCCTCGAGAATGATGCTAAGGCTGAGTCCTATCTCATTGGCGATACCGTAAACTTTGTAAAGTTCCCCTATGCAACCCGCAAGGCTATCCTTGAAAAGGGTCAGAAGGCTTGCGAAGTTGTAGGTCTTACCCTCGTATTCGATGGCGCTCATGTTGTTATAACCGATGATGAAGGCGCAACTCGTTTCGATGATGCTGCTATCATCAAGACTACCGGTTCTTCCTTCAACTATACCGCTCTCATCCTTGTTTGCGGTGCATTCTTAGTTGTTGTTGCCGGCGCTCTCGGCGTTGCAAAGAAAGCAAAGCTTTTCTAAGCCGTTGAAAATTAAACCAAAAGATTTAAAGTGGCTAACGGCGCGAATATTTGCGCCGTTAGTTTTTGCTTTAACGGGATATTTGCTGATTTATTTGGCATTTGGTTCAACATTGTCGATGGTCGACGGAATGTGGGACTTAATAACAGGCGGAAACCGCTATGAAGCGCAGGAGCTTATGGTTAACCGACTCGATGGCTATACCGAATCGGTTCCCTCAAGCGTTATAACCTTTCCGAAATATGGCGATATGTATGGCGAGATTCGTATCGAATCGGCCGACATAACCGCCCCGCTTTATTATGGCGATAGCGATGAGCTGCTCAAAAAGGGAGTTTGTCAATATATCGGCTCGATGTATATCGGAAGCGGAACTACCGTTTTGATTTCGGGGCATAATAATACTTACCTGCATTCTTTGGGAATTGTTAAGGTTGGCGATATCATCGAGATAGATACCAACTATGGCAGCTATGTATATGAGGTTGATTCGGTATCAATCGAGAAAGCGAGCGATAGCAGCTGGTATGATCTCGAGGCTACCCATGAAAATCTCGAGCTTTATACCTGCTACCCCTTTGATGCGTTGGGACTAACGAGATATCGTTTTTGCGTTGGCGCAAAATATGTTTCGGGTCCGAAAATTCTATATAATGAATAGGTAAGTGTGTTTTATGAAAAGGGAAATTATAAAAAAAGCGGCGGCATCCGCAATCGCTTTTGGCGCGGCAGCGCTAACCGCGATTACCGTTTTGATGCTTCTGCTGGGAATAGTCTTTTCGCGGCCTTTTTTCTCCGCTCTAACGGGGGATGGCTATGCAAAAAAGGTTACCTCCGAGGTTTTATCAAATCTCGAGAGCTATGCGATTCCCGGCGGATTACCGCAGGATTTCTTCGAGGATAAGCTCGATAAAGCGCAGCTAAAGAGCGATATTTCAAGCTCGGTAAAGGCTGCTTTTTGGGGCGGAAGCGTTAGCTTCGAGGCTTTTGAAGCCATGGTTAAGGATAGCGTTCTCGAATATGCAGAGCAAAACGAAATAACCGTTGAGGCAGGCGAGGATAGCACCGAAGAAAA
>JAZOXC010000152.1:0-21304 GCA_045659535.1 Acutalibacteraceae bacterium | reverse complement strand
TGGTGCCAGCGGCAGCGCAGCAGCAACCGCCAACGACAAGAGTTGGTGTCACAGGTTCGAGTTACGGCTCGCTGCTGCTCGCCAAGGCCCTTTTGTCCGCTTTGCAGACATTTCCCCTAATAGGGGAATCTCCTGTTTGAGGCGCCAAGCTCGAGCGAAGCCCGTCATTCCCCGGAGGGATATACAACGCTCTGCATTGATTTATTTCTGCTTTCGCGCAAAAAAATAAGCTGTGAACTTTCACGGCTTATTTAATCTTCGATATATTGCATAATTTCTTCAACATTACATTTTAAGATTTTGCAAAATGTTTCTATTGTATGAGTACTAACACTTTCATTTCGTTTAAGTCTTGTGATTTGAGCAGGACTAACATTATATTTCTTTATAAGGGCATATTGAGTAACGCCTTTTTCTTTCATTGTTTGCCATAATTTATCATAGGATATCATAATTTTATCGATCCTCTCTATTGACATAATAACCGATTATGGTATATAATTATATTAACCAATATCGGTTAATATAATTTGAGGGGATTTATTATGAAAAAAGTTTTGTCTATTGTTCTAGTATGTTTGATTTGTATTTCTTTGGTTGCGTGCGGAAAAAGTTCTATACCAACATCGGTCTTGGATGAAAATTTATCTAATGTGAGATATTATTCGAGCCCTTTTTCCATCACGGTTGGAGAACTTGTTAATTCGGCGATGGATGGTTATAAAATTAAATATTTGACATGTGATGAAGCAATTGCTGAAGGATATCTCAATGAAGATGAAATAGATGCCGAAGTTAATAGAGATAAATTTTATTTTGCAATAATATCCGGTGAAACAATGGTCAATCCAAGCATACCAAATATGACGGAACACGAAGATGAAGCGGTAATAGCATGGATGATTTTTAGTGATGATAATGAAATGGTAAATTCGGGAGTTACTTTATGTGATAATTTGGAAACCTGTGCAATTATATTAATGACTTCAACTTATTAATTTTTAAGAAATAATAAAAATTAGTAATCTCGGTTTTAGGCACATTTTGTTCGTGTCTTTAAGTTCAAAACACCCAAAAAGAACAGATACCCATTCGGGCATCTGTTCTTTTTGGGTGTATTCTTATTTAGAGCCCGTGCTCTGTGCCACCGTGTTTACGGCAGACAAGTCGCGGCTGTTAACTGCAACGCTTGCGAGCGCTCGCGGTGCGAGATGAAGCGAAGCAAGGGTTGGCGCAGTCGTCGGTTGGTGCCAGCGGCAGCGCAGCAGCAACCGCCAACGACAAGAGTTGGTGTCACAGGTTCGAGTTACAGAAAACAAAAAATAAGCCGTGAATATCACGGCTTATTTTTTATCTTCTAAATCTTTAATATGTTGTTTTAAGGCAATGTTTATATACTGCGAAAGTGAGCGGTCATCGTATTCGGCGCGCTCTTTTAATTTTTCCAAAAGGTCATTATCTATCGTTATACTAATCTTTTCTTTTAGGGGTTTCATGTGTTTCACCTCGAACACATTATAGGATAAAATCCCCCTAAATATTGACAAGTAGGATAAAGTAGGATAAAATAAGATTCGAATAAGGGCTCGCGGGCTGAAATATGGGAGGAAAACATGAAAAAGATTATTAGCGTATTGATGGTTTTTAGCATTATTGTTATGTGTTTATCGGGTTGCGGCGATAGCGCCCCTTCTATTGGACCAAAGGACACCAAGGCAAACGTTAACGGTGAAATGATTTCGGCAAACGAAATTATTAAGGAAATAAATGACGATGCAACAGAATTTTATTATAATTATGCCGAAAAGCCGGTTGAGATAACGGGAACTGTTGAATATGCAGATCTAATAACGACTACTCTTTTTTCAAGAAGTGTTGTGGTGTATGAAATAACATTAGCAGAGGGCTGGAAAGCTATATTTGTTTATCCTAACGAAACGGCGGCGAGCATTGAAAGCGGCGATAACGTTACCATTGTTTCGAAAATGGATAAGTATGACCCCGCAAATGAATATATTTATTTAGAGAATATAAGGTTTTCCGGAACAGGCTCTAACACCCAGTATAATGATAAATCTACAATCACTAAAAATTAGCTTAAGCCACCCTCAAAAGGGTGGCTTTTTGTCTCTTATCGGCAGCCTGCGGATTCGCAGGGTCTTGTTCTTGACCAAACTCACGCACCATTTTGCATTTGTCAAAAAAACAGTAGCCTTTTGATCGAAAAGGTATTAAAACAGTTGAATTTAGCGCTTTAAAATGTTATAATAATCCAAACTAAAAAACTTTGAGGAGTGTTTTTATGCAGCGTGAAAGACTTGGCAGTCGCCTCGGCTTTATTTTGCTTAGTGCCGGCTGTGCAATCGGTTGCGGAAATGTATGGAAATTCCCGTGGATGGCGGGTCAGTATGGCGGAGGCGCCTTTGTTTTAATTTACCTTCTTTTCTTGGTAATAATGGGTCTGCCCGTTATGGTTATCGAGTTTTCGCTCGGTCGTGCAAGTCAGGCAAGCCCTGTTAAGCTATATCAAAAGCTCGAAAAGCCGGGTCAGAAATGGCATCTTCATGGAAAAGCAGCTCTGGTTGCTAACTTCCTTCTCATGATGTTCTATACCTCGGTAACCGGCTGGATTCTTTATTATTTCGTTTCCTTCCTAAAGGGAGATATGACCGGAATAACCGATAAAGTGGCATCCGGAAACTTCGATAATATGCTCGCAAGCCCCGGAATCATGGTTGGATTTATGGCGATTATTGTTGTTCTCGGCTTCCTTATTCTCTCCTTCGGTCTCCAAAAGGGTGTTGAACGCGTAACAAAATATATGATGGTTGCGCTGCTTGCGCTTATGATTATCCTCGCAATCAACAGCTTCACCCTTTCGGGCGCGGGCGAGGGTCTTTCGTTCTATCTCAAGCCCGATCTCACCAAAATCAACGGTAATGTTATCGTTGGCGCAATGAACCAGGCGTTCTTTACCCTAAGTCTTGGTATCGGCTCGATGGCTATTTTCGGCAGCTATATCGGAAAAGATCGCTCCTTGGCGGGCGAATCGCTCAATATTTTGATTCTCGATACCTTTGTTGCCGTTGTTGCGGGTCTTATTATCTTCCCCGCATGCTTTACATATGATGTTGAACCCGGCGCAGGTCCCGGACTTCTCTTCGTTTCGATGGCAAAGGTATTCAACAACATGGCAGGCGGCAGATGGTGGGGAACTCTGTTCTTCCTCTTTATGCTCTTTGCGGCATTCTCAACCATTCTTGCAGTTTTCGAGAATATTCTTGCCTGCGTTCGCGAGCTTACAAATTGGAAGCGCGTTAAAACCTGCATAATCTGCGGTGTTTTGGTTCTCATTCTTTCAATTCCTTGCGCCCTCGGCTTCAATCTCCTTTCGGGCTTTGTTCCGTTCAATAACGGCTCTTCGGTTCTCGATTTGGAGGACTTCCTCGTTTCCTATTGCGCTCTGCCGCTCGGCGCCCTTTGCTATGTTCTCTTTGTTGTTAGCAAAAAGGGCTGGGGCTTTGATAACTTCCTTGCCGAGGCCAATGCAGGAAAGGGCTTAAAGCTTGGTCGCTGGATTCGCCCCTATATGACCTATATCCTCCCCGCGCTTATCATACTTATCTTTGTTATCGGTATCTTAACCTTCCCGTTTGCCGAAGGCTTTACCATTTGGGGCTGGCTAAAGGCCGCAATTTAATCAAAAAAATAAAAAAGAAACCTCTTGAGGTTTCTTTTTTATTGCTTTAAAACAGTGAAGGAAAAGGTTGACATTGTTCGACAATGGTTATATAATAAAAATGTCGGAAAACGACAGAAAAAACTTTTTTGAGGTGTATTAAAATGAAAAAGAGTGTACCTGCATTTGTTTTAGGTTTGATCGGCGGTATCATCGGTATCGTTAGCGGTCTTTGCGATAGCATCTGTGCTACTGCTGAGAGCAGTGTTGAGCAGATCCTTGAGAACGGCTCTGCAGAAGCTGCTGCTTCTACCGGAACCCTCGTTCTCATCCTCGCTGTTGGCGGAGCTATCTTAGGTCTCGTTGGCGCTTGCCTTTGCTTCAAGAAGGCCGGTACCGGTGCTATCTTAGAGCTCGCTGCTGCTGCAATGGTTCTCATTTCGGCATTCGTTGGTTCTGCTTCCTTCGTTACCTATATCGTTATCGCTCTCTTTGCTATTGGCGGTCTTGTTGGCATGAAAGCTAAGGCAGTAGATAACAACTAATTGTATCCAACAATAAAGTTACCAAACGGCGGGCTGCCTACTTTTACGCTGCTCGCCGTTGTTGGTATTTTAGCACTTCTTTTATGGGTTTATCGCTCGATTGATAAGGATGCTCGCGATGATGAGGTAGCCTTCATTTTTCCGAGGATTGTTGTATGTGGGTTGTGTGGCTTTGTTTTTGCAGGGCTTACCGACCTTCTTTTTAAATATATAGAATATGGTGTTCTAAAGTTTTATGGAATAACCTTCTATGGCGGAATGATTGGTGCCGTTATTTCGATGTATGTGATTTTGCGTATCTCGAAAGCGCCAACTCGTTATACCCGCCTTGAGTGGTTCAATATTTTGATCCCCGGCTTTATCATATTCCATTTCTTCGGTCGAATTGGTTGCTTCCTCGGTGGTTGCTGCTATGGCAGGGTGTCGGATAGTTGCCTTGCTGTTGTCTTCCCCGATAATCCCGCTTCGGGCATCTATCATAATGGGCAGCAATGTTTGCCAACCCAGCTGTTTGAGGCAGCCGCGCTGCTTCTTATACTGGTCATTGTTGTTCGTTCGGCAAACCGACTCAAAGTATATCTTTATTTATATGCGCCGACTCGTTTTTGTCTCGAGCTCTTGCGCGGCGATGATCGCGGAGATACCTTCTCGGTTTTCTCGCCCTCGCAGCTGATATCGCTCATAATAATCTCGATTTTATTGGGTCTCGAAATCCGAAATCTGATACTAAAGAGAATAAAAAAATAAAAGCCCGAAATGTTTTTCGGGCTTTTTTATTTTTTAGTGTTATTTTTGATCGCCGATGCGTATCTTTTCGGCGAAGGCGAGAGCCATCGAATAAAAAAGAACAGGACCGATATTAAACATATGGCAGTCGAGCAAGCTCATCAGCAGAAGGGTTAATATCGAAAGACCAATGTAGATTATATCGGTTTTTCTGCGCTCCCAGAAGAATTTAAGGGTTTGCAGGCGATGGAACATATATGCCGCAAAACCGGTAACACCGCAGCTTGCGAGCAGCTGAATAACGGTGCTGTGCCAACGGGGAGGGAAGAAAGCCTTAAAGCTTTCGAGCTCCGACCATTCATAAATTCCCGCTTCGGGATAAAATCCGCCGCCGAAAACGGGGAGATTTAAAAACTCTTTCCAGCCGCGATAATAAATAAGGTCGCGGTCGGAGGAATCGAGCTTTTTATCAATTAGTCGATAGAAAAGACTAAAGAAGGTTTCATGGAAAATAAGAACAACCGCAACAGCGATTAAGAAGGTTGCAATAGTAACGATGATGTTGGCTTTGCGGTTATTTCGGCTCTTTAGAATAAGGAAGAACGAAACACCTCCTGCGAAGAGAACACCCAAAATCGAGGCGCGCGAGCAGGTGAAAAAAACGCCTGCCGCCAAAACAACGCCGAGGAAACAGTATATAGCGCCACCGCGCGGTCTTCGCGCAAGGTAGAACGCGAAGGGAACCATCATAGCGAGCATACAACCGATGTTGTTTGCGTTGCCCCAGCCCGATGCGATATACTGAAGGTCGATAACGCCATAGCGAATAACATCCTCAATGAGATAAATATTAAGGATTTCGCATAAAATAACAATTCCTGCGCCAAAACCAACAAAGGCGAAATAATCTTTGCGGGCATTCTCCCAGCGAACAGCGCCGCAGAAGAACCAATAGGCGAGGTAGATAGAGATAAACTGGATAAGCGCGAAGGCGAGGTTGTTTATTCCGCGGTCGAAATATTTACCGCTGAATGCGCCCGCCAAAACATAAGCACCGCCGAGGATTAACATTCCTGTTTGGAATCGGCGGGTTGTGAAGAGGAAATTCTTGCCGCCGAGCTTTTTATCGCGCGAAAGTCTTATAACAACCGAAACAACAAACAGCAGGAACATCGATAAAAGATAAATTCCGCCATTTTTCGGATAAAATATCGAGTCGGGTTGGCGACCGGGGTTGTTTAGCAGAGATGGAGCAATATAGCTGCAAACCACCATCGGCATAACCGGGAGATAATCATCTCCAAAAAAGCTTATGTATAATCCAAAAAGGATGAACGCCGAGTAAACATAAAGCTCGGCGCCAAAAACATTTGCGATAACCGTCATAGCGCAAACGAGCGATATGAAAAGAGGGGATGCGAGGTAGGCATTTATGCGGTGAACAAGGGATGTTCCCCTTGCCTTCATCATCCACTCTGATTTTGCAAGTTCAACAGGATGTGACAATCGATCCCACCCTTTCTTATGTGATTTAGAATTATTATACTCTAAAAAAAGGCGGGTGTCAAGGAAGAGCAAATTTGGTTATTTTTTGTTGACAAGGGTTAGATATATGTTATACTTATATTAAAAGGAGAGTGTTTTTAATGAGTCAGTTATATTGTCCTAAATGCGGAAATCCCGTTGCTCCCGGCAGCAGCTTTTGCGCCACCTGCGGAACTCCGTTTGCCCAGCCCCAGCAGCCTATCTATGCAGCTCCTCCGGTTCAGCCTGCATATGCCCCGATGAAACCGAAGGTTCCCGGAAAGGGAATCGGCGTTGCCGCTTTGGTTGTTGGTATTATTGGTTTAATCACATCTATTATTATGTTTGGTAGCGCAATAGATTTAGTTGATTACTACGACAACTATTATTCTTATTACTATTATTTTGATGCCGCGCCGGTTATCGCTGGTTGGTTCTTCCTTGCAATTCCGAACTTCCTTGGTATCATCTTTGGTGCCTGCTCGCTCGGAAAAGGCTGCAAGAGCGGTGTTTCAAAAACCGGTCTTATCCTAAGCTCGATTGGTGCAGGTCTATTCCTTATCGCAGCAATCATGGTAGGATCTATCTAATTGAATTTTTAGAAAACTTCGGACGACCCCTAAAAACAGCGGTCGGCTTTAAAGGAGATATATTTATATGTTTTGCTCTAAATGTGGCGCTCTTGTTTCGGATGGAGCAGCCTTCTGCAGCGCTTGCGGCAATGCACTCGCTGCCGCCGCGCCCGCGATCCCTGCCGAGCAGGCAGCCCCCGCTCAACCCGTGCAACCCGCTCAACCCGCCCAGCCTGTTCAGTATGTTACTCCCGTTCAGCAGGTATATCCCCAGCCCCGCAAAAAAATACCCGGTCGAGCTCTTGGAATAACCGCGCTTATTTTGGGTATCGTTGGTATTTTGTTCTCCTGGTCGGAGTTCACCTGGGCTATAGATTATCTCGAATCCCTGGGCGAAGAGTTTTTCTATGATGACTACTATTACTATTATTATTCAATCTCCGATATTGTAGGCATGGTGCCGCTCGCAGTTATGAATGTTTTGGCATTCGTTTTCGGCTTTATTGCCCGCAAAAAGGGATATTCAAACGGATTTTCTATAACAGGCGTGATTTTAGGCTGCATCGGACTCGCACTCTTTATCGCGGCCGCAGCCATATTTATCATTGCATAAAAGGAGAAGGATTATGTTTTGTCCAAGATGCGGTCATCCGCTTCCGGATGGCAGCGCGTTTTGTAATATTTGCGGAAAACCGCTCAACTCCATAAACGCAGAGCGTGTAACCCCCGTAGCTGTTCAGCCAACCTATGCTCCGCGCTCCGAAAAGAAGCCTATCCCGGGAAAGGGTCTCGGCGTTGCGGGAATGGTTCTTGGAATAATCGGATTGATTTTAAGCATTCCGCTCGTGATTTTGGGCGCCGTGGCCGCCTCGTTTTCGGGAAAAGTAGTTGGAATTGGTGCTGCCGATGTTGGCCCCTTTTTGCTTTTTGTGTTCTTTATGGGCTTGCCAAGCTTTTTATCAATGATTTTCTCGCTCTGTGCATATGGAAAAGGCTGCCGCCTCGGCTCTACCAAGGCAGGAATCGTTCTTGGAACTATGGGTTTTGTTTTGGTGGTATTTAGCGCTTTAATATTATTGAGTAGCGCAATATAATTTTACTGAAAAGAGGTTAAATTTATGTTTTGTCCTAATTGCGGAACCAATGTTTCTAATGAAATAATCTTTTGCCCAACCTGCGGAACTCCCATGCCCCGTGCTACATATTCCCAGGGTCAGCCAACATATCGCCCGCGCAAGGCTCCTGTTCCGGGTCGCGGCTGGGGTATTGCCTCGATGGCTCTCGGCTGCGTTGGTGCTTTCCTCTGCTTCTATCTGTTTATGTTGATTTCAACCATTCAGGCGGCGCTCGGGAATTCGGTAGCCGATGAATCTGCGGCAGTATTTATAGTTCTGTTTTTCCTTTTTGCTCCCGCAAGCTTGATGGCTGTTATCTTCGCCAATAAGGCAAAGGGCTTTGGCTTCCAAAACGGATTCACCAAGGCGGGATTAATAACCGGAATAGTCGGTCTTTCGGTTTTTGCGCTTGATTTCCTCATGATATTGGCATATTAATCGCGAAAATTTCTGAATTTTAAGTATATTTAAGGGAAATTTGTATAGTATTTTAATATACTGAAAATAGGAGAATAATTATGAAAAAAATAATAGCTTTATTGTTGGTTTTGGCCCTTTCTTTCACCCTTTTGGCGGGCTGCGGCGGAAATACCGCCGAGGATAACGGCGATGATGCCGCTGTTTCCATGGAACTCACCGCAGAGGCATTAGAAGGCAAATGGACCATGGTTGTTAATACCAATAAGGTTTTGAGCGCCGCAACAAATCTGCCCGGTCTCGGCTCTTTGGCAGGCGAGGAGGGTATGGATATCGAGTCTATGCTCGAGGCGTTCGAGGATATCGACCTCGGTCAGATGGAAATAGGTGTTGATTTCACCGCCGCAGGCGAAATGGTTACCAGCGCTGAGGACTGCATCGATGCCGTAATCGGTATGCTCGATAAGTATTTTGCTTGGCTCGGCGAGGGCGACAATCTCTATGAGTTTGTTGCAAAAACCTCGGGCATGAGCAAGGATGCCGTTAAGAAAGAGTTCGAAAGCCTTGGAATGTCTATCGATGCATATCTCGAAATCATTAAAACCCAGTTCGATTCCATGAAGGAAACCATGAAGGCTTCGATGGATGAGATAGTAGCCGAAATGGGCAAAACCTATTATGAACTAAAGGATAACGTTCTTTCCATCTGGAGCGATGGCGAGGATAAGATAGGATATCAGTTCACCTATAACGGTGGCAGCATCTATGTAACCGCTATAACCGATGGCGGCAGCACAACAACCCTCGAAAAAGGCGCTATAACCTTTACAAAATAATTTCCATTAAAAACCCGATTCCTATGGAGTCGGGTTTTTCTTGTAATACTCATCGTTTGATGATAAAATAAAGTAAATGATATTTGGAGGTGCCACAGAATGAAGAGAGCAAAAATTTTAGCGCTTATTTTATCGGCTGCGCTCTGCCTTTCGGCTTGTGGCGGCGGGGAGGAGGTCGCCTCGAGCGAGCAAAGCCCCTCCAATAATTCCTCGAGCGAAATCGTATCGAGCGAACCGCAAAATACCCTCGTTCCCGATATAACTGCCTCCGAAACCTATGGCGATCTACTCTCAAAAATCGAACCCCACGGCAGGGAGCTTCGCGTTTATGGTGAGCTTGCGGGAGCGCAGTATTCTCCCGCCGTTTCCTCGCTCGAATCGGTGCTTTCAGCCTATAACCGCAATGTTTCGGTTGTTGCTTATTCGCTTGATGGAAAGCGGGCGCTATCCTATAATACCTCGGCCGAAATTTTCTGCGCCTGCGCCGTTAAAGCGCCATATACCCTCTATTGCCTTCGCGAAATGGAGAAGGGAAAGGCAACTCTCGAAACCAAGATGGAATACAAAAAAGAGCATTACGAGCCCGGAACAGGCGATATGCAGTATTCCCCCTATGGAACAATTTTTGATATGAAAACTATGCTTCATAAGAGCATGTCGATAAGCGATAATGTTGGCTATATGATGGCGGTTGATTATTTCGGTCGCGATGGATATAACGAATGGATTGGTTCTATCGGTCTTGATTCGCTTAAAATCAAGCCAACCGTTTGGAGCCTTCGCGCAAAAGCGCGCGATCTTGCCGCAGCCTGGCGCGAGATATATGAATATTTCCGCGATGGCGGTGAATATGCCGAATTTTTATATGATTCCTGCACCAATACAGCGGGAAATTATATGACCGAAAAGCTCGATTGCGACTATTCCCATAAGCAGGGACACAATCGCAGCGGCGACTGGACATCATATACCGATGCGGGCATTATTTGGAAAGAAGGAAACCCCTATATCCTCGTTATTCTAACCGATGCGCCCGGTCCCTCCTCGTATGATAGCGAGGTTTTCGGAAAGGTGTCGAATATTATCTATAACGAGCTGTTTTAGGTAAAGATTAGGTTGAAAAAATACCCCGTTTGTGGTATTATGAATAGGATAAAAATAGATAGGAGAAACCTATATGGAAAACAACAAGGAATTCAAGCCTTATATTCCTGCCGAAAAGGTAACCCCTGAATTTACTGTAACCGCAGTTATCATGGGTGTTATCCTCGCAGTAGTATTCGGCGCAGCAAACGCATATCTTGGTCTTCGCGTTGGTATGACCGTTTCGGCATCTATCCCCGCCGCAGTTATATCGATGGGTGTTATCCGAGTTATTATGCGCAGAAACTCAGTTCTTGAGAGCAACATCGTTCAAACCATCGGCTCTGCAGGTGAATCGCTTGCAGCCGGCGCAATCTTCACTATGCCCGCTCTCTTCCTTTGGGCAAAAGAAGGCGTTATGGACAAGCCCTCGATGATAGAGATGATTTCTATCGCTCTTATCGGTGGTCTTCTCGGCGTTCTCTTCATGGTTCCGCTTCGCAATGCTCTTATCGTTCGCGAGCATGGCAAGCTTCCGTATCCGGAAGGTGCTGCTTGTGCCGAGGTTCTTTTGGCAGGCGAGCAGGGTGGAGCAAATGCATCTACCGTTTTCGCAGGTATGGGTCTTGCCGCTCTCTTCAAGTTTATAACCAGCGGTATCAAGGCTATCCCCGAAAGCATTTCGGTTAAGTTCAAGAGCTATGGCGGCGAGTTCGGAACCGATGTTTCGCCCGCTGTTATGTCGGTTGGTTATATCTGCGGTCCGCGAATCTCTTCTTATATGTTCGCAGGCGGCGTTCTCAGCTGGCTTGTTATCATCCCTCTTATCGTTATGTTTGGTAACACAGCTGTTTCGGCAGTTTATGAGGCTGACGGAGCTTCCGGAATTTGGAGCACCTATATCCGCTATATCGGCGCAGGCGCTCTTGCAACCGGCGGTATCATTAGCCTTATCAAATCTTTCCCGCTTATCGTTAGAACCTTCCGCGATGCATTCAAGAGCATCTCGGTTGCGGGTGGCGGAAAAGAAAGAACCGCTCAGGATATCAATATGAAGATAATTCTTATTGCTATCGCTGTTTTAACCCTCGCAGTTTGGATTGTTCCCGCAATCCCCGTTTCGCTCCTCGGTGCGGTTATCGTTGTTATCTTCGGATTCTTCTTCGCAACCGTTTCTTCTCGTATGGTTGGTATCGTTGGCAGCAGTAACAACCCTGTTTCGGGTATGGCTATTGCAACCCTCCTTATCGCAACCCTTATCCTAAAATTAACCAGCGGTATTGAAACACCCGCATCTGAACTTATGCGTAGCGCTATCGCTATCGGCTCGATCATTTGTATCATTGCAGCTATCTCGGGCGATACCTCGCAGGACCTCAAGACCGGTTATATCCTCGGTTCTACTCCCAAGAAGCAGCAGTATGGTGAGCTCATCGGTGTTGTTGCATCGGCTCTCGCTATCGGCGGAACTCTCCTCCTTCTCGATAAGGCATGGGGCTTCGGTTCGAGCGAAATTGCCGCTCCGCAGGCAACCCTTATGAAGACCATCGTTGAGGGTGTTACCAATGGAAACCTCCCCTGGGCTCTTGTATTCATCGGAGTATTCATCGCATTGGTTGTTGAATTCGTTGGAATTCCGGTTCTTCCCTTTGCAATCGGTGTTTATCTCCCCGTATCGCTCAATGCTTGCATCATGATCGGTGGTCTTATCCGCCTCTTCGTTGATAAGATGCGCAGAAGCGAGGAAGAGAAGAAGGCTATCACCAATGATGGTATTCTCTTCTGCTCGGGTATGATCGCAGGCGAAGGCTTGGTTGGTATCTTACTTGCATTCTTGGCAGTATTCGGTGTTGGCGAGGCTCTCGATCTTTCGGGCAAAATTGGTCTTGGTGCAACCGACTCTGTTGTTGCAGGTGTTCTATTTATCGGCGTTATGGTATTCTCTGTTCTTATGTTCTCTGTATTCAAAAAGCGCAAAAAAGCAAAGTAAGGGTGCAAAAGAATGGGCAAGAAAAAAATCCCGATAGCCAACTATCTCGATAAAATCCCTGTCCGCCCCGATAGAATTCTCTGGTCGGATGATGCGGAAGGGTTGGTTACCCTCGAAATCGAAAACAAGGGCGCGTTTAATAAGATTGCTCAAATCTTTTTCCGCCGCCCCAAGGTTTCGTATATCCATTTGGATGAAAACGGCAGCTTTGTTTGGAAGCAGATTGATGGAAACAAATCAATTTCCGAAATCGCTCCCGCCGTTGATGAGCATTTTGGCGAAGCCGCCCATCCGCTTTATGAGCGCTTGGCAAAATTCTTCGAAATTCTCGATAGCTATGGCTTCATAGAATGGAAAGCATAAATAAAAAAGACCCAACCAAAGTTGGGTTTTTTCTTTTTGTTTAAAAGCCTTCAAGCTCGAGTATGCCCGCTTTTTTATAAAGCTCAACAACTCGGGGATAATAAAATTTCGGCTCGCCATAGAGATAGTGGTTCTTTTTATGCTCGCCATCAACCTCATATTCAATAAGCAGCATACCCGATTTTTCATGGAGGGGTATGTTCTTTAAAAACATGGTCTTGTTCGCCTCGGCCATACCCTCGCCGATAAAGAGAGTTTTGCCGCTCTCAATATCCGAAATGGTATATGTAACAAGCTTCGGCGCTCTTGTTTCGTTTCCGATATAAAGAGGGGCGCTGCCGCCATCGCTTTCGCCAAAGAATAGGCAAATAGGCTCTCCGCTTCGTTTTATAACGGGGAACGCAAGCTTTTTAACACCATAATAATCGATAACCGCATCCGAAAACTGCGGCCAACCATCGAGCAGATTCCACCAAATAATACCGTGCTTCGCACCCTTTGCGGCGCGGAAGCGCTCAATAAAGTATTTTAATGCCTCTGCCTGGCTTATCTGGCTTGCGAGCGCAAAATCGGGGAGCCCATCGGGAATGCTCTCGCCAAACAGGATATCGAGCTGCTCGCGCATGAGCGCAATTCGGTAGGCAAATTGGGCATCGCGCTCGGTCTCGGGCGATGCGGCATGAAGTATCCAAGCATCATTATCAAGCGCGGGCCAAAGGTGGTCGGGCGCTATAAACTTCATTATCGAGCGGGGCGATGTGCAGCCGTGGTAGCCCATTTCGCTCGCAAATTTTGCGATAGAATTTTTGTAATAATCCTGCTTATAATATTTGCGCGGACCCCAAAGATGATCCTCGGGCAGGCGCTTTATCATGTTTTCATCATAAGCCTTTTGCGAAATATAGGGCGAAGAGGGGAGATAGATGCGAAGAGGATCCTCCCGCTCCAAAACATGGGGAATAAACTCGCGTGTTATGCGGTTTTTGTTGGGATCGCGGTGCCCAACCTGCATAGCATCAATCTCGTTATCTCCCGACCAAAGCATAAGCGAGGGGTGTTGGCGGTATTTTAAAACTACCGATTCAACCTCCCAAGTTATCCTCATTTCAAACATTCTATCCTGCGGATAGGTGGCACAAGCCATGGCAAAATCCTGCCAAACAACTATGCCGTGGCGGTCGCAGAAATCATAAAATTCCTTATCGGGATAAACATTTCCGCCCCAAAGTCTAACCGCGTTGCAGCCGCTCTCCTCGAGGAAACGCAGAGCCATCGGCAGCCGCTCCTTATCGCGCGAATGGAAAGCATCAAGCGGAACCCAGTTTGTTCCCATGATAAACAGATATTCGCCGTTTACCTTAAAGTGGAAATCGCCTTTGCCGTTTTCATCAATATAATCGGTTTTTATGAGCTCAAAGCTGCGAAGTCCCTGCATAAAGGTTTTGGTATCGCAAACCTCCGAACCATGCAAAAGCTTAACCGTAACAGAATAAAGGTTCTGCTCGCCCATATTCTTGGGCCACCAAAGCTTTGGGTTCGAAACGGGAATATAAAATCTGCCCTCGGTATGCCAAAGGCGGAACTTTTGCGAAAAATGGGAATCCCCGCAAAATCCATCAACCGAGAGGGTATAATCAACCGTATGGTCGCCCTCGATATCAATATCATAATAAAGGTGCTGTGCCGCGGGATTGTTTTTATAAGGGGCATACATATAAATACTGTTTATGCGGGTTTTCTTTTTTCGGCAAAGAAAAACGCTGCGCCAAATACCGCCCGATAAAATTCGGGGCATAATATCCCAACCAAATGTGCTTGCCGCCTTGCGAAGCGCGAGCGAGCCATAATGATATGTAAGACCGGTTGTAACTCCTGCGCCGAATTTTCGGTCGCGGCTTTCTATCGCAGCGGGGAGGATATGAACAATAAGCTCGTTTTCGCCGTTTTTAACATTGTCGAGCGGAATTTCGTGTTCGATCAGCATATTATCCGAGCAACCATTATATTCGCCGTTTATATAATAATCGGCGACGGTATCAACGCCCTCAAAAAGAAGGTAATCGCGGTCGGTTACTTCGCCCTCGAAATCGAAATTTCTAACATAAAAAAGATGGCGGTTTTCAAGATAGCGGGCTTTTATGATATTGGTATCATAAAAAAGGTCGCAAAGCAAACCCGCCCTTTCCATATCGAGCTCAAAGTTTCCGGGAACAGCGCCATCAATAGGCGAAAGACCCTTCTCCTTTAAAAACTCCTCTGTTAAAGAGTTATCTTCAAAACACCAATCCTTGCAGTTTTTGTGTTCTGCAATATAAAGTCGCCATGTTCCGTCAAGCGAAATTTTGTGTTCAAAAAATTCCATCCTAAAAACCTCCCTTATTTTTATATTTACCATAAAATTTTCTAAAAATCAAGAACTTGCAAACCGACCATAAATATGGTACTGTAAAGATAATAAATATTAGGAGAAACTTATGGATATAAATAAAATTTTAGCATCTGTCGACCATACCCTTTTATCCCCAACCGCAACATGGGAAGAAATAAAAACCATCTGCGATGATGGTATGCGCTATTCGGTTGCAAGCGTTTGCATTCCGCCCTCGTTTGTTCGCGCGGCAAAGGAATATGCCTGCGAAAAATTAAAGGTTTGCACCGTTATCGGCTTCCCGAATGGATATAATACTACCGCAGTTAAGGTTTTGGAAACCGCCGATGCAATAAAAAACGGCGCCGATGAAATCGATATGGTTATCAATATAGGCGAGCTTAAAAGCGGCAACTATGATTATATTTTAAACGAAATCCGCGCGCTAAAAACCGCTTGCGGGGATAAAATATTAAAGGTTATAATCGAAACCTGCCTACTTTCCGAGGAAGAGAAAATAAAAATGTGCGAAATTGTATCCGAGTCGGGCGCAGATTTTATCAAAACCTCAACCGGTTTTTCCTCGGGCGGCGCAACAAGAGAGGATATAAAGCTATTCGCAAAGCATGTTGCCCCTCATGTTAAAATCAAGGCGGCGGGCGGTATTGCGAGCCTATCGGATGCCGAGGATTTCATAAACCTCGGAGCCTCGCGCCTTGGCACCAGCCGAATAATCAAAATCATTAAAAACACCGATACAGGTGCAGGTTATTAAGGAGCAAGTTATGAAAAAATATCCAACTCCACATATAAACGCAGCCCCCGAAGACTTCGCAAAAACCGTTCTTATGCCGGGCGACCCGCTTCGCGCAAAATGGATAGCCGAAACCTATCTAACCGATGCAAAACTCGTTAATAATGTTCGCGGAGTGCAGGGTTATACGGGAAGCTATAAAGGAAAAAAGGTCTCGGTTATGGCGAGCGGAATGGGTATGCCCTCTATCGGCATATATTCCTATGAGCTTTATAACTTCTTCGGGGTTGAGAATATAATTCGCGTTGGCTCGGCGGGAGCGATGAGCGAGAAAATCGCCCTCCGCGATATAGTTATCGGCCAGCGCGCCTGCACCGATAGCAATTTTGCATCCCAGTTTGCCCTCCCGGGAACCTTCGCGCCCATCGCCGATTTTTCGTTGCTCGAAAAGGCGGTAGCAATCGCAAGAGAGAAAAAACTGCCCTTCCATGTTGGAAATATTTTATCAACCGATGTATTTTATAGCGATATAAACCCAACCCCCGCATGGGCAAAAATGGGTGTCTTGGCGGTCGAGATGGAGGCAGCCGCGCTTTATATGAATGCGGCGCGCAGCGGCAAAAATGCCCTCGCTATCTGCACCATCTCCGATAACCTTATAACCGGCGAGGCAACCGATTCGGCTGCTCGCCAAAACTCCTTTGCGGATATGGCCGAGCTTGCCCTCGAGCTTGCAGCAGAGCTATAAATGAAAAGAGTATTTCTATTCGTTCTCGATTCGTTTGGAATCGGTGCGGCAAAAGATGCTGCCCGCTTTGGCGACACGGGAACGAATACCCTAAAACGAATCGAAAGCGACCCGAATTTTTCGGCCGAAAATCTGCGAAATTTGGGGCTTTTTAATATCGAAAGTGTTGATTGCGGCAGCGGTGTGGAATCGCCCGAGGGCGCCGTTTTGCGTCTTTCCCCGCTCTCTGCGGGCAAGGATACAACGGTAGGGCATTGGGAAATAGCGGGTCTTATCTCAAAAAAACCGCTCCCAACCTATCCCCTTGGCTTCCCAAAGGAGCTTTTAGCCGAGCTCTCTGCAAAAACAGGGCGAAAGATTCTTTGCAATAAACCCTATTCGGGAACAGCCGTTATTGAAGATTTCGGCGATGAGCACATGAAAACAAAGGGTTTAATCGTTTATACCTCGGCCGACAGCGTTTTTCAAATCGCGGCACACGAGGATATAATCCCCATAGAGGAGCTCTATAAAATCTGCGAAACCGCGAGGGAAATCCTATCGGGCGAGCATGGAGTTGGTCGCGTTATTGCCCGCCCATTTAAAGGCGAGGCAGGCAATTTTTATAGAACCGCCAACCGCCATGACTTTTCTCTTTCGCCTCCGAATAAGACCCTTCTCGACTATATAACCGAGGCAGGGCTTTCGGTCTTTGCCATCGGCAAGATAAACGATATCTTTGCGGGGCAGGGAATAGGAGAATATATTTATACAAAGTCGAACTCGGACGGAATGAAAAAATCGCTCACCGCGTTATCGCGCGAGTGCGAGGGGCTAACCTTTATTAACCTCGTTGATTTCGATATGGTATATGGGCATCGCGAGGATATAAAAGGCTATGCCGCCGCCATTTCCGAGTTTGATAAATTCTTGCCCTCGTTTATAAAAGAAATGCGGGAGGATGACCTGCTCATCATAACCGCCGATCATGGCTGCGATCCCGGCGATGGCAACACCGATCATACAAGAGAAGACACTCCGCTTATTATCTACGGAAAAAATATAAAACCCGGCAATTTTGGTGTCCGCAGCGGCTTTTGCACCATCGCCGCAACCATAGCCGATTATCTATCGGTTCCCTATGGCGGCGCGGGCGAAAGCATCCTAAAAGATATATATAAGGACTGATTAAATGAAACCTGAAGAACTTATAGCCCTCGCAAAGAAGGCGCGCGAGAACTCCTATTCGCCCTATTCGGGTCAAAAGGTTGGAGCGGCTCTTTTGGCGACTGATGGTTCATATTTCCTCGGCGCCAATATCGAAAATGCCGCATATTCGCCAACCATTTGTGCCGAGCGAAGCGCCTTTGCGGCGGCGGTATCGAGCGGTAAGCGCTCCTTTTCGGCCATCGCTATCTGCGGCGGCGAAAAGCCTTTTCCGCCCTGCGGAGTTTGCCGCCAGGTTATGGCCGAATTTTGCTCTCCCGATTTTAAAATATATGTAGCGGGCGAAACGGTTGCCGAATACACCCTCGGCGAGCTGCTCCCAAAGGCTTTTTCATCTAATTGTTTTATAGGTGAATGATATGAGAATGTTTGATATTATAAAGAAAAAGCGCGATGGCGGCGAGCTGTCGGAAGCCGAGATTTCCGCGTTTGTAAAAGGCTATGTAGCGGGCGAGATTCCCGATTATCAGGTGTCGGCGCTTTTAATGGCTATATTTTTTCGCGGAATGACCGATTTTGAAACCGCATGCCTCACCGAATGCATGGCGCAGTCGGGCGAAACTATCGACCTATCCCGCTTCCGGGACCGCTCGGTAGATAAACATAGCACAGGAGGCGTTGGCGATAAAACAACCCTCATAGTTGCTCCCGTTTTGGCGGCTATGGGCGCATCGGTTGCAAAAATGACAGGTCGCGGCCTTGGTCATACGGGCGGCACCGCCGATAAACTCGAATCAATCGAAGGCTTTAAAACAAGTCTGTCCCGCGAGGAATTTTTGTCCCAAACCGAAAAAATCGGCATCGCGGTAACCGCGCAGGGAGGCAACCTAACCCCCGCCGATAAGCTTATATATGCCCTTCGCGATGTAACCGCAACAATCGACAGCATCCCGCTCATAACCTCAAGTATTATGAGCAAAAAGTTAGCGGCAGGCTCGAAAAACATTGTTTTGGATGTTAAAATGGGTAGCGGCGCATTTATGAAAACCCGCGAGGATGCAAAAACTCTCGCAGAGAATATGGTGGTTATCGGAAAGAAATGCGGAAGGCGCGTTTCGGCGCTCATAACCGATATGAGCCGACCGCTCGGTAATGCTGTTGGAAATTCGCTCGAGGTTATTGAGGCGGCAAAGATCCTAAGGGGTGAGCAAAAGGGCGACCTATATGAGGTCTGCCTCGCGCTCGCAACCGAGATGGCTATGCTATCTCTAAACCTTGATGAAAAAACCGCCCGCGATGAGGTTATAAATACCATTGAATCGGGCGCTGCTTTCCTTAAAATGTGTGAGTGGGTCGAGTATCAGGGCGGAAATGCTGATTGGCTTAAAAACTTTGATAATTTCCCGAAAGCCGAGTATGCATTCGAAATAAAGGCAGAAAACAGCGGCTTTATATCCGAGATGGATGCCGAAAAAATCGGCATAGCGGCTATGCTGCTTGGCGGCGGCCGCGCAAAAAAAGAGGATAAAATCGATTTTCCGGCAGGCATAATTTTAAATAAAAAGACGGGCGACAGGGTAGAAAAAGGCGATACCCTCTGCACCCTTTATACCAATAACAAAGCCTCTCTCCCCGCAGCCGAAAAGGAATATCGCAACGCTTTAGTCTTTTCGAATAATGCGGTAGAAAAGGTTCCTCTGATTATCGAAATTTTAAGATAAAAGTAAAATATTAGTGTTGTTTTTCTCCTCTTATGAGAGTATAATAACGGCAAGACCAAAAGCTTTTGGAGGTAAAATATAATGGAACTCAAAGGTAAAAAAATTAACTTCTTAGGCGATAGCATAACCGAGGGTCATGGCGCAAGCTCGCCCGATAAATGCTTCGTTTCGCTTATAGCCGAGAATACCGGCGCCATCTGCCGCAATTACGGTATCGGAGGAACCCGCATCGCAAAGCAGAAAACTCCTTCCGAGAATCCGCGCCACGATCTTTATTTCTCCTCCCGCGTTGAGGAGATGGATGCAGATGCCGATATAGTTGTTGTTTTCGGCGGCACCAATGACTTTGGCCATGGTGATGCAAGCCTTGGTATGTTCTCCGATAGAACTGCCGATACATATTATGGCGGTCTCCATGAGCTTTATCTAAAACTTATCGAAAAATATCCCGAGAGCAAAATCGTTGTTATCACTCCTCTTCACAGAGCAAACGAGGATAACCCCCGCGGCGACTGCAAGGAAACTCCCTATGGTGTGTTAAAGACCTATGTTGAGATGCTTCGCAATGTTGCCGAGTATTATTCGCTTCCCATGCTCGACCTTTATAAGGTTAGCGGCATCCAGCCCAAGATTCCGGTTATGCGCGAAACCTATATGCCCGATGGTCTCCATCCGAATGATAAGGGCTATGCCATCCTTGCCGATAAGATAACCAAATTCTTGCAGGCTTTATAAAGAGGTGCGATATGGAACTAAAAGGTAAAAAGATAAATGTTTTGGGCGATAGCATAACCGCAGGTGTTGGTGCTTCGGTTCCCGAAAAGGCATTTATCAACTTGTTATCCGAAAAATTGGGTGCCGAATGCCGAAACTATGGCGCAGGCGGAACCTCGATTGTTAAACTAACCTGGTCCGAGCGCGTTGATTTTAATTATCGTGCCGATAGCATGGACCTCGATGCCGATCTCGTTATCATCTTTGGCGGCACCAATGATTTCGGTCATTGCGAGCGCATCGGAACCCCGCAAGACCGAACCATCGATACCTTCTATGGTGCGGTTTATAGCCTTTTTTATAAGGTTGTTGAGATGTTCCCCAATGCTCCCGTTGTGGTTTTAACCCCCTTCCATCGCTTTGGCGAAAATCTTTTCCGTGTTCCGGGCGCTCCGCTTTCGGAATACCGCAGAGTTTTGCTCGAGATGGCCGAGGAGTTCTCGCTCCCTGTTTTGGATGTTTGGTCGGAAAGCGGAATTCAGCCCGCCCTCCCGAAGCATCGCGAGATGTATATGCCCGATGGTCTCCATCCGAACGACCGCGGCCATGAAATCCTCGCTAACATGATAGTAGATTTCTTAAATAAACTTTAATTAAAAAGACCCGAGCAACGCTCGGGTCTTTTGGTTTGACAAAATGAGTTTCCCCGTGGTATAATTCTCTTCGACAAGTGAATAAATGCCATGGGCGTTCCTTTGCGGAACTTAATAAGGAATGGGGTGTGAATCCCCAGCGAACTCGTCGCCGTATCGGGCAAGGAACCATAAAAAATGCCACTGCTTTTTGCGGGAAGGCTTATGGGTCTGCTTGAGCCCCCAGTCGGAAGACTTACCCATAGCGGTCGATGCAGAGTGTCACGAGTTCTTGACGGGTCATCAAAAGGTCTTCGCGGTTGGTCAGAGCCGCGGGGAGGCTTTGCTGATTCTCTCTTTGTATCGACTTT